>JAERSX010000616.1 GCA_016845285.1 Deltaproteobacteria bacterium
TCCTCTACGAGGTCGTCGCGGCGGGCACGGCCGAAGAGAGAACCAGCGCGAGACGGAGGAGGCACGGTGCTTACCGGTGATCTCGTCCAGGTTCGGATCAAGGGCAAGACGATCCAGCCACGCCTCGTCCCGCCGGACGACCCACGGCTGCTGGAGCTGGCTGGCACCATCCTCGGTGCCTTCCACGAGGCCTGCGCGGAGGCGGCCACCCGCGGTCACCTGACGGGCCGGCTCCGCGAGCTGGCCGCCGAGCGCACCGACCACAAGCTCATCGGAGGGCTGGGCAAGGTCCTCCTCGACCAGTGCGACTTCGACACGGTGAGCCCGCTTCCGCCCGCCGAGCTGCGCGCGCTGCTCTTCGGCCGCGCGACACAGCGTGGACCCCTCGACATCGTGGCGGGGCCCCTGGGCCACACCACCGCCGCCGACGTGCTCGCTGAGGTCGCCGCAGAGCTCGAGACCACGTCGCTGGCCCTTCAGCAGGCGCTCTACGCCGACCTCAAGGACGAGCAGGTCCTGGTGAAGTACCGGGGGCCCGGACCCGATGCGGCCGACGGTCCCGAGCGGTTGCTCCACCGCTACAACGTGGCCCTGGTTCAGGCGCTGCTCCTCCGCGCCAGCTCCCTGCGGGTCAAGCTCGCCGGCCCAGATCCCAAGCGGCTGCGTCAGCTGTTTCGCTACGTGAAGTTCTTCCAGCTCATGTACCGCCTGGAGCGTGTTCCGAGCGGGGATCCAGATGGCGCAGATGGCGTGATCCTCGAGCTCGATGGCCCTCAGAGCCTGCTGCGCCAGTCGACCCGCTACGGTCGGCAGCTGGCCACCTTCTTGCCGGCCGTGCTGCTCCAGCCTGGGGCCTGGCGGGTCGAGGCCGAGGTGCTCTGGGGCAAGCGACGCCTGAAGAAACAGCTGCGGCTCAACCACAAGGCCGGCCTGCGCAGCCACTATCGAGACACCGGCACCTGGATCTCGCGCACGGAGCAGTGGTTCGTCGAGCGCTGGGAGACGGCGTCGCCGGACTGGAACATGGGTCCAGGAGAGCTCATCGAGCTCGGTGGTCAGCGGGCGCTCGTGCCCGATCTCACCTTTCGCAAGGATGGTCGCACCGCCCACCTCGACATCGTGGGCTACTGGCGCAAGGGCTACCTGCGGAAGCGCCTGGCCGAGACCCCCGACCACGTGATCCTGGCGGTGTCCAAGCGTCTGGCGGGGGACAAGGTCGCCCTCCCCAAGACCCTTCAGAAGCAGATCCTGCTGTTCG
This sequence comes from Deltaproteobacteria bacterium, assembly GCA_016845285.1. GTDB lineage: Bacteria > Myxococcota_A > UBA796 > UBA796 > UBA2385 > BH17. The sequence goes on from JAERSX010000616.1 coordinate 1,259, forward strand.
CCGAGGTCATCCCCGTCAACGAGGTCGTGCGACGGCTGGAGGCCATCGCACGGTAGGTACGGCGGATTGGCAGAGTCGCAGGATCAGGACTCGCCACCGGATGAGCTGAGGCTCCTCGCGGAGCCTCAGGCACTCAGGCTCAGTTGCCTACGGCCAGTCGAGTGGTGCCCTCGAGCCCATCGACACTGATGATGACCGAGGCGTTGCACGCGCTTCCACTGCTGAAGCAGCCTCGACGCATCGCACTGCGGGCCGTGCGCATGACCGCGTCGGTGGACGCGAGCCAGCCCTGGTCCATGGCGAACATGGCGGGATCGGGGAAGTCGTCGTGGACGCTGTCCATCTCCGAAGTCGGCCATCAGGCGGAAGCCAGACGAGCGGCCGCTGCGGCCCGAGAAGACACGGGTGTTGTCGAGATACGCGACGATATCGGATGTCTCGTCTTCGGAGGTCGCGGTCGTGGCCAGGTACATGGCCTCGTTGCTGCGTGCGGTGACATGCACGATGGAAGCGCTGACGGAGTCGCCGGTGACAGTGCCCGCGCCGTCGCAGTCGTCCTGAACGGCATCCCAGGCATCTTCCAAGCTGGCGTGGTCGGAATCGTCGATGTCGGTGTCGGCGCAGGAGGTCGTCCAGTCGCCGCCATCGAAGGCGATGGTGCTGCTGGCAGAGGCGGTGCCGCCCAGGGCCATCCAGATCGCGAGGGTTCGTGTCGTGTTCATTTCCAACTCCTTTGGCGTGACACCAAACGGATCGGATCGCTTTGCCGAGGGCATGAACATTCGACCTGAAACTATTCCTCTGACTCCTCGAAGAGCTCACACGACATACCCTCGATCTGCTCGTGAGAATGGCAGTCTTCGTGTAGGAGCAACCAGGCTGAATCATGTGCGCCTGCGTTCCAGAATTCGGCGCCGATGTTGGATAGAACGGACGCACGAACGGGTCCAGTGGCCATGGTGAGGGCCTGATCCATCTCACCGGGAGCCTAGGCTAGCGCACGTCCTGTCTCTGCTCCACGTCGCCACCACCACACACCGACGGCGGTGCCCACGCTGGCTACGCCCAGGGCGCCCGCGACCACCCAGCCCCAGGGCCAGGTCTCCATGGGGTGTGCGGTGTACCAGGCGGTGATCTGGTCGCTGAGCAGGACGATGATCACGATGGTGGGCAGGTTGCCCACGGCTGTCGCGGCCATGTAGTCGCGGAAGCGCACCCTGCTGGCGCCCATCATGAGCTGCATCCAGGGTGTGGTGAAGAAGAGCAGCCGCAGCACGAAGACCGTGCGAAAGCCCCGTTCGGCCAGGGCCTGGTCGTACTTCTTGAAGCGAGCCGGAGATCGGCGCTGCACCTGGTCGCGGGCCACGAAGCGGGCGAAGCCGAAGCCCACCGTCGCCGAGCCGAGGGTGCCCACCCAAGACAGCAGGATGGCCAGCTCGGGTCGCCAGACCAGGCTGCTGGCGATGAGGAAGGGGTGGGTGGACATGCCGGCGGCGGCGATGAAGCTCATGCTCAGGATGTAGACGACCCATCCCCAGGGGCCTGCCGCCTGGAGGCGGGACGTGAGGGTGGCGACGTCGAGATCGGAGAAGGCACCCATGGACCACAGCGCCCCGATCGCCATGATGACGGCGAACAGCAGCAGCATCTTCGGGGCTGAGGTGCGCACCGATGCCTCCCTCGACGCTCCTGCGTAGTCCGTCGGAGCGTAGGTGGCCCGAGTCAGTGGGATCCGATGGAGAAGAGCGCTCCGTCCTCTCTGGGCCCGGTCACCCGGCCCACGACGGCTGCCCTCGCGTCGCCAGCCTCGGTGAGGGTGGTGATCACGGTGTCCGCAGCGGCGGGGTCGACCCCCAGGAGCAGGCCGCCGGCGGTCTGCGGATCGAAGAGCACCTCGAGGGCGGGGTCCTCGGCGACCTCGCGGTGAACGAAGACGGCGCTGCGCACGGACCGGTTCTGGTCGTGGAAGGTGCTGCGCTCGCCGCGGCCCAGCAGGGTCGCCACCCCGGGCAACAGGGGAAGGTCGGACACGAAGAGCTGTGCGCTGCAGCCCGAGGCCCGCAGCATCTCCCCCAGGTGACCGGCCAGGCCGAAGCCCGTCACGTCGGTGACCCCGGAGATCACGCTGTCTTCGAGGCCCGCGAGCGCCCGGGATGCCGGTCCGTTGCCCCGCAGCATGTGGGCCACGGCCTCCCGCATCCAGGCGCCCGTCGCCCGTCCGGCCATGTCGGCGTGGAAGAGCACGCCCGTGCCCAGAGGCCGGCTCAGCACCAGCAGGTCTCCCACACGCAGGCCCCCCTTGGGCCACAAGGCCGATGCACTGCCCCACACGCTGAGTCCCACGACCAGATCCGGGCCCACCGTGGTGTGGCCGCCCACCAGGGTGACGCCGTCTCCGTCGAGGCTCTCGCGCACACCGGCCATCACCTGGAACAAGGTCTCCTCGGGCTCGGCGTCGTCGGGGATGGTGACGAGCGCCATGGCGTAGCGAGGGCGGACGCCGCTGGCGTGCAGGTCGGAGAGGGCGTTGTGGGCGCCCACCCGGCCCACGAGCCAGGGGTCGTCGACGAAGGCGGTGAAGGCGTCGAGGTTGGCCACGAGCAGCTGGTCGCCGTGGGCCACCGCCGCCACGTCGTCGGAGGCTCGGAGCCCGACGGTCACGGTGTCGTCGACCTGCTCGGGCAGCCGTGCCAGCGCGCGACGAAGGGGTGTCTCCGCCACCTTGGCGGCACAGCCTCCGCAGACCATCTCCACGTTGTCCATGGCCGGCAGGTCGCGGGCGAAGGGGGTGTCGGCGGCGCCGTCGGGGCCCAGCACCTGGAAGCGGGCCATGAAGCGGCGGTCGATGCGGTCCTTCAGCCGCATGGCCCAGGTGCCTTCGAGCACGGCGGGCTCGCGGGCCCCCACCGCGCGGCCGTCTCCGAGGTTGAGCAGCGTGAGGAAGTCGCGCTGGGGGACATAGGAACGCAGGGGCTCGCCTCTGAGGGCGCGGGCGAGGTTGTCTCTGAGCACCGGCCCCTGACGGACGGCGTAGACGCCGGCCTTGGGGATGGCCGGCCAGCTCTCGAGCACCGCGCAGTCGCCCACGGCGAAGAGCCCGTCCTCTCCCGTCACCTCGAGGGTGTCGGCGACCTGGACGAAGCCGTTGGGATCTCCTGGCAGAGAGCTGGTGGCCAGCCAGGGCGGTGCCGTGGCGCCGGTGACCCAGACGGTGAGCTGGCTGGACAGGTGCTGGCCGTCGTCGAGGGCGACGTCTTTGGCGGTGACGGCGCAGACCCGCCGCCCCAGCACCAGGG
>JAERSX010000617.1 GCA_016845285.1 Deltaproteobacteria bacterium
GTGACGCACCCGGCGGGCGCTGAGCAGCTGCTCTTCGTCGATGCGCCAGCCGTCCTCCGTGGGGCGGAGGTGCAAGCGGGCGGCGTACTGGTTGCGTCGGAGATGCTGGTGGCCGTCGTGATCCACCCGTCCGGTGACCGCCCACTCCAGGCGGACCCACGCACCCGCTCCGTCGGGCCCCAGGTCTTCGGACACCTCGTAGTCCACAGACTCCACCACCACCTCCACACCATCTTCGGCGAGGCGTCGCTGGGTGCGGTGGTGCGAGAGGTAGGCCTGGGTCAGCGCCTCCCCCACATACACATCTCCCAACAGCGCATGGAGCCTGTCCGGATCGGCGCCCACCGTGTGAACCTCGGCCAGACGGCGGTGCAGGGCGACAGCCTGGGAACCGCGCTCGACCCCACCACGGGGCACACAAGCTGCGGACAGAGCAGCAAACAGGGCGATCGGAGGGAACAGCAGGTCTCCAGAGGGCGCCGTCAAGCGGGCGTCAGGCGGTTTGCGACGTTATCCTCGCCCGGAATGACACCGGCGTGCACGGGGTCTGCCACCACAGGTTCCTCACCTGTGTGAGCAAACGCTCTCGTCGCACACACTGAGGTCTCCCGCCCGCATCCCTGGAGGAAGGACATGCTTCTCCCCCTGCTCGTCGCCGCAAGCCTCGTCCCCGGCGCCGCCGAAGCCGCCAAGGTCACACCGCCTGAGTACGAGCTGCGACTCGATCGGTACGACATCCAGACGGTGGACTACCGCTTCCCGAGCGGCCTGCGCATCATGTTCCAGGAGGAGCACACACAGCCCATCGTGTCGATCACCAACTGGCTCGACCGCGGCTCCATCGTCGACGGGGTCAACGAGCACGGCGAGAGCGTCGAGGGCATCGCACACGCCGTGGAGCACCTGGCCTTCCGCGCCAAGCACGGCGATCTGCCCAAGAACTGGGACGTCATCAACCAGCTCGGCGGCATCCTGAACGCGTCGACCAGCAGCGAGTGGACCAACTACATGACCGTCGCGCCGGTCGACTCCGCCGAGGTGCTCCTGCGCATCGAGGCCCTGCGCCTGCACGACGGCATCGCGGGCGTCACCGAAGAGGACATCGAGGCCGAGAAGTCCATCGTCCGCAACGAGCTGCGCATGGGCTACGAGTCCGGCGCCAACGGATTCCCCGCCGCCCGCATCGCCTCCTCCCATCTGCCGACCCTGCTGTACCCCGAGGGGCACATCTACCGGAACACCACCATCGGCACACACGAGACCGTGGGCAACATCACCCTCGAGGCCGTGCAGCGCTACGTGCGCGACAACTACCGGCCCGAGTACAGCACCATCGTGATGGTGGGCGACCTCGATCTGAGCAGCGGCAAAGCCATCACCATGATCTTCGAGGCCTTCAAGGACGTCGAGCACCTGCTCATGGAGCCGGCCGACGCCGAGGCCTACAAGGCGCTCACCGACCAGGCCGAGCGCGACCAGTTCCTGCAGGACTGGTTCCCCAAGCTGGAGTCTCACCTCAAGCAGACCGCCGTCGAGCCGGCCAAGTCCCGCGTCGACTGTGACAACCGTGTCCAGCCCCCCGAGCCCCCCGTTCCCTATATCAGCCAGAAGAAAGACGACATCCTGCGGATCAAGGGCATGGTGGACCACCCCACCGCCGTCGCCGCATGGACCATGGAGAGCGGCTACTGCGATGACGACGTCAACAAGAGCGTCGCGGCCAACCTGCTCTCCAGCTACATCTGGCAAACCCTCGATCCCGACTACGATCCCTTCGCGCAGGAATCGGAGATCGAGAACTTCGGCTGTGGCGCCTGGGTCGACAAGCGCTCCACGATGGTGCTCTGCTTCATCGAGAAGGGCGCGCTCAACAAGGACACGCCCGAGCGCCTCCTCGACAAGGTCGCCGACTCGCTCTTCCTGCAGTGGCAGCCCATCAGCCCCGCCGACACCTGGCAGGGCGTGCCCCTGCAGACGATGGTCGACCAGCAGTTCAACAACGGTCGAATGGAGGCCATGGCGAGCGTGCTCTCGCAGACCGACAACGTCGCCTCGCTGTACGGACGCTCCTTCGCCGTGAGCCAGCACGCCCACTACACGGGCCGGCCCACCTACTTCTCGGACACCATCACCTCCTACAACACCCTCAGCCGCGAGGCGGCCGTCGAGCTCGCGCGGAAGTACCTCACCCGTGAACGCATGGTCGGCATGATCATCGAGCCCATGGACGAAGAGGAGCGCGAGCGCCTCGAGGCCGGCTCGAGCGAGGCCGACAAGGAGAACGACGTCTCCGGGCAGCACCGCGCCAAGGAGGACAAGAGCCGGCAGCTCTTCGATCCCGACACCCTGACCCCCGAGGTCATCAAGGGCGTGGCCGTGGTGCCAGACCGCTCCAAGATGAAGGAGTTCACCCTCGACAACGGCCTGCACGTCACCGTCATGAACCACGGAGAGGCGCCGCTTGTGAAGGTGGGCCTCTACGTGGAGGGCAGCAACGCGGCGGCCCCGCACTACGGGCTGAACAGCTTGGCCGAGTACCTGCACAGCACCGGCCGCACCACGCAGGAGAACCCCAAGCAGCACCCCATGAGCATCGCCGGTTGGACCATCAAGAGCGGAAACACGGTCTACGGCTCGGCCAGCTCCGCCAACCTCGAGGCACTGCTGCACAAGACCCGCATGCGCCTGGAGGACTTCGACTGGAAGATGGCCAACAAGGCCCAGCGCATCAAGAAGTGGAAGGGCACGGCGAAGGGCGACGGCAAGAAGCCCGAGAACTGGGCCAGTCGCATGCGGAGCGAGCGCGTCTTTCCCGGCCACCCGTCGGGCACGTGGATGTCGCCCGACGACTACGACGTGTTGGCCGAGGTGGCCAACCTCGACACCATCAAGCACTGGACCCACAGCAAGTGGCGTCCAGGCAACGCCCACCTCGTCGTCGTCGGCAAGATCGACGACGTGGACAAGGCCGCCGAGTGGGTGGAGACCTACTACGGCGACTGGGAGTACCAGGGCGCCGCTGAGCCGCTGACCATCGAGCCTCCGACAGCGCCCAAGCAGCTGGCGGATCGCCAGGTCCTGGTCTTCGACAAGCCGACCTCGACCCAGTCCAAGGTGACGCTCAGCTGCCAGCTCAAGAACGACGACCCCCTCGATACCGCCACCTTCGGTGTCATCGGCGAGGGCATGAGCTTCCTGGCCTTCGAGCGACTCCGCGAAGAGAAGGGCATCACCTACGGCGCCTACGGCTACCCGCGAGACTTCAACGGTCCCTCCGCCGAGCTCATCATCGGCTCCGTCATCCAGAACGATGGCGTCGGCTTCGGCGTGAAGGCCTTCTTCAACCTGGTGGCCGAGGCCGCCGACGGCGACTTCGACGAGGCCTTCATCGCCACCCAGAAGTGGAACGTGGCCCGTACGATGGTGACCCGGCAGCAGTCCGGCGACCAGATGCTCGACGTCCTGCTCGATGATGGCCGCCGCGCCGACAAGGACTACTGGGACAAGTTCCCCGAGGCCCTGGCCAACGTGAGCACCGCCAAGGTGCAGGAGGCCATGAGCACCTGCAAGGGCCACGAGGTCGTGACGGTCGTCGGTCCCGCCCAGCGGGTGACCCCCCTCCTCGACGAGGAGAAGATCGCCTACGAGGTGGTGGACTGGGAGGCCCTGCACCTCTCGACGCTCAGCGAGAAGGAGCAGAAGGCCTACCACAAGGCCAAGGCCAAGGAAGAGGCCAAGAAGGCCAAGGAAGAGGCCGAGGAAGCCACGGAGGCGAGCGGCTAGAAGGCGCTCCTCATGGCCCGTGACTGGCACGAGAGCTGGGCGGAAGGCCGCACCGGCTTCCACCGCCCCGATGTCCACCCCCAGCTCCAGGCCCACGCCGGGCGCTGGCTGGGCGAGGGGCCGGCCAAGATCCTCGTCCCCCTCTGCGGCAAGACCGTCGACATCGGCTGGTTCCTCTCGGAGGGCCACGAGGTCGTCGGCGTCGAGCTGGTGCCACAGGCCGTCGCCGCGCTCCACGCCGGGCTCGAGCGGACGCCCGAGACCCGCCCCTGGGGTCGGTTGGTGGCCCACGAGAGCCCCGGCCTGACCATCCTCGAGGGCAACGTGCTCGACCTCGAGGCAGCGCATCTCGCCGGCATCACCCACGTCTGGGACCGCGCCGCCATCGTGGCCCTGCCTCCCGTCGACCGCATCCGGTACGCCGCGCTGCTCCAGCAGCACCTGTCACCCGGCTCCCAGATCCTGCTCGTGAGCTTCTTCTACGATCAGGCGCTCATGGACGGGCCCCCCTACAGCGTGCCCCCCGCCGAGCTGCGCCAGCTCTTCACTCCCTGCGCAGCCATCGAGGCCCTCGGGCCTGCCGAGGAGCGCATCGAGGGCAGCAAGTTCGTGGAGCGAGGCCTGGACTCGTTCATGGAGCAGGTGTTTCTGCTCACGCGCTGAGGCCGTGGGCCTTCACTGCAGCCGGCCCACCCGGACGCCGAGGGCGATCTCCGCCTGCCAGACCGTCAGCGCCTGCCGACGACCATCGGCCCACTGCAGCTCGAGCCCTCGCAGGTGGACGCCCCCACCAGCCTCTGCGATGACGGACCATCCGCGTCCCTGGGCGATGGGCAGGCCCACGCTCGACTCCACGAGGGGGGCGCGCAGCACAGGGAGATCGACCCCGTCGTAGCGGGCACGCACCACCCCGAGGCCGAGGCGCCCGCCGAGCCAGGCCTCGCTCTCTCCGAGCAGCGGTGTCCAGATCCCGAGGCTGGTCGAGGCCTGGTGCAAGCTCAGCGCGTCATCATGGACCACCGTGCGGGCCGGCCCTGCCTGAACCTCGAGGCCTGCACGCCACGCACCAGGCAGGCGCACACCCACGCGCCCACGCACGCCGAGGGCGGGGTCGACAGCGTCCCAGACCCGCCCCACGCCGAGCAGCGCCCACCACGGCGACCACGTCGCATCCGCCGTGAGTGCCCCGTCGAGATCCGTCGAGAAGCCCTCGTCGGGGTCCTCGGCCAGCACACGCCGGGCGAAGGGGCGATCGCGGGCCGCGAGATCGACCACCTCGGACTCGTCGATGTCTCCACGCTCTGCTTCAGGTGTGGGGCGAACCCCAGCAGGCTGGAGCGGCGGTCCGGGCTCCTCAGGAGGTGGCTCGACGGGAACCATCGGCCGGGAGACGGGCTCGACGGGCGGGGCGGCAGGGATGCCCGGCAGCGCCACACCGGCTGGCCGGAGCAAGCTCTGGGCCAGCAGGATGGCGGCCTCCCGCTCCGGGGCGCTCGTGGGGCGGCCGATGGTGGCCTCCCGGTGCTCCCCGGCGGCATCGCACACCTCGATGTGCCAGCGGTTGCGGACCGTGCTCATGCGAACCCATGGGCAGGCGCCAGCCTCGCCCACCACCAGGTCGGCCAGAGAGGCCGGCCGGCTCCAGGCAGCCGCTGGCTCCTCGGGCGGGAGCTCGAGGGGGATCTCCCCCCACGCAGCCATGGACCACAGACCGAGCAGCAGGCCGATCACGCCTCACACTCCGGCGCTTCCACCCAGCTGACGAGGATCTCGGCGCCGATCCTCGGGACGTGATCGTCGCCCAGCAGCACGGCCCCCAGCTCCGGATCGTAGGCCCAGCCCTCCACCAGCTCCTCGCCGTCCACGAAGACCCGAACCACGTTGTCGTCGGGGCTGCCGTCGATGGGAAAGACGCGACGCAGGGTGTGGCCGACCAGCACCTCAGCGAGGTCGCTCAGGTTGGTGTCGAGCTCGTCGCAGACACTCTGGAAGGCACCCCCCGACGACAGCGCCGCCTCGTAGATGCCCGAGTAGGGGTCGGCATCGCTGCAGCCATCCGGAAAGGGGCCGCCGATGCCGTGCACCACCACGGTCTCTGCCCGGCTCTGGAGGCGGTCGAGGTAGCTGGCCCAGCCCTCCGGGCTCTCGTCAGCACGGCGGCTCACGGCCAGGAAGTGCACATCCCGTCCCTCGGCGAACAACTCCACATTGCAGCTCGACATCGCCTCCCAAGCCACATCGAAGAGCGCGAGTGCGCGGCCGTCGAGGCCGTCCTCCCCCTCGGACTGGCTCAGCATCGTCTCCATGGCGGACGCCGCGTCGCTGCTCGACCAGCTCGTGTCGATGTACGGCAGCAGGCCGTTCACGCAGCCGTCGTCGTCGACCACACCGGCGATCCGCACGTCGGCGCCGGCCGTCCGGAGCAGGGGCACCATCTGCGACACCCCCTCGGCCACCCCTTCGAGCAGATCCTCGTTTCCGGCGACCGGATCGACCGCGACGACCAGATCGAGCCCCGAGACCGAGGACTGAACGAAGGTCACCTCACCGGTGGGTGGGGAGACACCGTCCCCCGCCAGGGTGAGGCTCTTCGTCGGGTTGTCGGGATCGGTGCTGTGGATCAGCAGGTCACCCTCGATGTCTCCCGGGGCGGCGGGGGCGAACCGGAGCACCAGCTCCAGGCTCTCGTCGGGCGCGAGCTCGATGGGCAGATCGGGCGCGTCCTCCACCGTCCAGGGGTCGATCTGGTTCTCCAGGTTGGTGATCTCCAGCACGTCATCGCCGCTGTTGCGCAGGTTGACGGCCCCGACCTCCTCGCAGCCCACCTCCACCTCGCCCGCGTCGATGCGCGATGTCGAGAGCTGAAGCCTGGGCGCCGGATCGCCTTGATCTCCAGAGTCGCCGGTGACCTCCCCCGTGTCGCCCAGCGGCGCCTCGGAGGGCAGGCTCAGCACCAGGTTGCCGCACCCCGCCAGGCCGACCACGGCGGTCAGCATGGCCGGCAGGCTGGAGCGGACGGTGTACATGCACCCCAAGGGTGACACGGACGAGGTGCGCCTGCTGCCTCTCGCGGGGTGTGCCTGGCACAGACGCATCGGCATACAGGGCGGCAGCTCTGCCAAGTCGGCTTCCCTCACTCCCGAGGCACCCCCATGGATCGTCGCATCCTGCTCGCCTTCGGCCTCGTGCTGCTCGCCGTAGCCGCCCTCGCCTGGCCCGAGTACAGCCGCTACCGCCACGACCCCGAGCGCTACAAGCAGGCCCAGGGCAGCGGCGTCGACATCACCGAGGTCACCTTGTTCGCGAGCGAACATGCCGACTTCGCCTACGACCAGAGCCCCCTGGTGACGTACCTCGAGGTGGAGAAGGCCCACATCGACTTCGACCATGCCGAGATCCTCGCCACGGCCGATCGCATCGCCGAGGAGGTGGCCTGGAAGATGTTGTTCTTCACGGGCACCCACGACGTCGTCGAGGCAGAGCGGATGATGTGGCAGTGGCGTGCCGAGAAGCTCGGGGCCAACGACGGGATCACCGCCCTTCCCGACGATCCGGCACGGAAGATCGCCGAGTGGATCGCCAACCGCATCGAGTACGAGCGCATCATCTACGGCCCAGAGGCCTTGCTGAGCCGATCCTTCGACGCAGACCAGATGGTGGGCGGCTACTTCCACATGGACTGCGACCAGCTGAGCCACTTCTTCCTGCACGTGGCCTGGCGCCTCGACCTCGACATCCGGGAGGTGAGCTCGCCCAAGCACACCTACCTGGCCTACGTGGGGCCAGCGGACGTGCCGGGAGAGCCCGTGACCATCGAGGCCACCGAGTTTCGCCGCACCGTCGAGCGCAACGGCTCCGTCGACATGGCCGGCCACGGCATCGGCGAGATGTTCTTCATGCACCCCGACCACCACAAGCGCTACGGCCGCACCCGCGCCGTGCCCGAGCTGGTCGACCGTGCCGGCTACTACCAGTACCGGACCGACGCCGACATCGCCGACGTGATCGTGGCCGAGGTCACCCGCGGAATCTCCGAGATGAACCATCTCGACAACACCGATCCGCTCGATGACGAGGGCGCTCGAGCCGCACGCCGCGCCTCCTTCGAGCAGATCCTGGCCACCATGGAGGACGAGCTCCCCCAGAGCCACGAGCCGGGTCTCGTCACCAACACCTGGCTGGCCCACGTGCGGGCTGGTCGCGCCGCCATGAGCGACGGAGATCCCGCCACGGCCCTGAGACACGGCGTCCGGGCGGGCGAGATCCGCGAGGCCTTCGGTGTGCTGGTGATCTACAACGAGCCCATCGAGGAGGTGCTCGAAGCCAGGGCCCGCTACGCGCTCGGAGAGAGCCAAGACGCCCTCGTCGCTCTCGAGGCGCTCTACGAAGAGTACGGCGGCGACGCAGCCCTCGACTACCGCACCATGGCCCAGAGCCATGCCCACGCCGAGGTCCTCATCCACCTCGCCCGCGCCGGCCGCAGGAGCCGGGTCGACCGCTACAACTACCTCGTGCTGCCCGTGCTGAACTTCGAGCTCAAGGCCGGCGGCTACCGAAACGCCGCCCGGGAGAAGGAGGCGCTCTCGCTCTGTGCCAGCCTGATGCGCGGCCTGGACAACGCACGGGCACAGGAGTGCGCCGAGCTGGCCGAGTAGGCCGAGTCCTCCCACCGTGGCTCGGGGCTTCTCCCCGCCCAACCACGACTTGCGTTGAGGCTGTCGACAGGCAAGCCTCTGACTCCCCCGGAGATCTCCATGGCCGTGCTGCCCCTCTTGCTTGCCCTCGCCTGCGCCGGCGACACCACCGTTCCCCTCGAGGCGGCCACGCCGCCGGCGGTCCCAGAAGGCGCCACGCCACCCGCCGACGCCGCGCCAGCCGAGGCCACCGCCGAGGACGCCACCGAAGCCCTGATGCTTCCCACCCCCTTCACGGCAGCCCAGATCCGCGAGGCATGGCAACCAGGTCTGATCATTCGCTTCGAGAACAGCGGCGCGGACCAAGCCACCTCCATCGCCGTCTGGACCGTGGTCTCCCGGTCGGAGACGGAGGGCACCACGCTCTTCTCCACCTTCCAGGCCGACGGCACCACCCCCATGGAGGCCGCCGCCGAGTCCACCTCCACCTGGGAGGAGCTCCAGAACCACGCCGACTTCCCCGCCGCGCACGCGACCCGCCAGGCCATCCCACTCGACACCGCCATGGGGGTCATGCCGGGGATTCGCTACGTCGTCGAAGACCCTGACGAGCCAGGCATGTCCCAGGTCTTCGAGTTTGCCGAGGCCTTCCCGGGACCGCCCGTGCTGCTCCAGATCAAGGCCGGCGACCAGGTGATCAAGCAGATGAAGATGATCGAGCGCACGCCCCCAGCCGCAGAGGAAGCGCCGGCGGAGTGATCTGTGGTGTCTGCAAGCTGACATCGCGCTGACATCGGGAGACCTGGGCCAGGCTGGCTACCATTCCCACAGACTGTGGACGCGTGGTGGCACCCCGCACGTCATCCGAGACGTCATGCGCATCGCCACCCCCACCATGCTCATCGCGGCCGTTGGCATCGGCTGCTCCGACTACCAATTCTCTGGCGACGACAAGGCCTCCGAGGGCGGAGACGGCCTCCCGCTCATCGAGGTGGAGCCACGCCTCATCGACTTCGGCGGCTTGTCGCTGGGCGAGCAGAGCAGCCCCCACCTGATCACGGTGCGCAACCTGGGCGACGCCGACCTGCACCTGAGCGAGCTTGTGCTGCCCTCGGGCAGCCACAGCTTTACGATCAGTGGCCTCGGCACCGACATGCTTCCGCCCAACGAGGCCACCGACTTCAGCGCCGTCTTCGAAGCCACGAGCGAGGGCATCGCCAGCGGCCTCGCCGAGGTGCACAGCGACGACTCGGAGTCACCCTCCGTCGGCGTGGAGCTGCTCGGCAGCGTGGGGGCCTGGAGTGACAGCGAGCCCGACATCCTGGT
>JAERSX010000618.1 GCA_016845285.1 Deltaproteobacteria bacterium
TCGCTGGCGAGCGCCCGCTCTCCAGCTGCGCGTCGTCCAGCAGCATGGGTGCTGCGATGAGCGGGTCGACCCTCGGCTGGGGCAGGTTGATGTTGGGCGCATCGGGTGGCTCGACACCCAACACCGAGTCGAGCGCGTTGAGCGTGATCTTCGGCCTGGGGGGTGCCGGACCTCGTTCTCCGAGTCCGTGTGCGGCGGGCATGTCGGTGCTGCCGGGGCTGCTGCTCCGCTTCGGGAGCTTGCCCGGGTTGTCGGGGGCGCTGGTGTCGGCTGCCTGCGCGAGCTCCTTGGCGGTCAGGAGCTTGCGGCCTCGCTGCTCGCTGGGGAGCTCGTCGGGCGTGCCGTCGGCGGGGGGGTAGCTCACCTCGAAGACGCAATTGCCGATGAGGATCTCGTCGCCTGGCACGAGGTCCATGTTCTTGGCGCCACCGGCTCGGGACTTGGTCGGAGCCAGCGCGAAGATGTCGTCTCCACGGCGCACGTAGGTGTAGCAGTGGCGCGCGTTGCAGTGGATCACGGGCTCATGGCTGAGATCGATCTCGGCGTGCTCGGAGGCCACCATGATCGAGTCCGTGTAGAACTTGCTCTTGGGGATGTCTCCGGTGCGCGAGCGGATGCTGGATCCGGCGCCTACCTCGGGCCGCCACACGATGTTGTCGTTGTGGGGCTCGTCGGGCAGACGCACCTTGCAGCGGCGATCGCGGCCCATCTGGTAGCGGCCGCCGAAGACGAGTCGCACCGTCGAGCCCATGCGGCGGAGCTCGCCCAGGTAGGGCCAGCCTTGGATGCGGTGGCCGCTCAGGTCGGTGTACTCGAAGGCCTCGTCACCGATGGTGATGGTGGTGCGCCCCTGGAGATCCCGGCTCTTCCCCTTGCGCGCGGTGTGGCCACCGACACGCACGCCTTCCTGGTAGGAAACGAAGGTCACGCCGTCGCTGCGTACGCGGACCACGGCGGCGGGATCGCGCATGGAGGTAGAGATCTCGCCCCGTTCACCGAGATGGACGTCGTAGCCCTCCATGAAGCGGGCGAAGTGGACCTTCTGGAGGAGGGCGCCGCGCTCACGAAGGGTCAACATCCGCTCGTCGACCTCGAACGGAACCACGGTTCGACTACGGGCGATCCCCAGTCCCTGCTGGGGGACCTGTTCCAGGACCTGACCCTGTTCCTGTTGCTGGACCTGACCCTGCTCCTGGGCCTGACTCAGTTGCTGGACGCCGGGCACCATCTCCACGGCGTCGAAGGACGAGGAGGTTTCCAGGTCCACGGTCTCGACCACCGCGAGCACGATGTGGGCGACCGGGTCGCCGAGCAGGTCCTCGATGGTGAGCACGGCCGGACCGTCCTCCATGGACTCGCTGCGGATCCGGTACATCTCCTGCACGTCGGGATTGATGACGTGCACGAAGCTTCCGTCCGCGAAGTGCTGCAGGCGGTAGAGCGCGGGACGCTGCAGGGCCGGATGGTGGAAGTTGTCCAGCCAGTGGCTGCCCAGCGTGAAGAGGATCTGGTCGTTGTAGAGGCGACCGACCTCGCGGTAGCCCTCCCACCCCCCTGGCACGTGGAGGTGAACGGCCACGATGGGGCGCGAGGCCGATTGTGGCCCGGCGTATTGATTGCCCAGCAGGCCGGTGACGAATTCGCCCTTGGCCAGGCCGAGTGACTCGCTGCCCAGCTCGGTGCCGCCGTCTTCGAGGAGGCGGAAGCGCGGCGTGCGCTGGGGGAAGAGGAAGTGGAGGTCCTGGGCTTCGCAGAACTCGGCCAGCTTGTCGGAGAGCACGGCCGTGCAGAGGTTGGCCCAAGGCTCGCGAACGGCCTTGAAGGTGCGCTTCCAGTCTTCGCTGTTCACGATCACGAGCACGTCGGTGAAGCTCGCCAGGCCATCGCCCAGGTCGCTCAAGAGGTGCGCCTCGAGGCCACCCTTGCGCGCGAGGAAGCTTCCCGTGTCCCAGAGCGCTGAGGGATCACTGATGAAGTCGGCCTCGGACGAGTGACGGCGCAAGCCCTCGTTGAAGAACTCGAGGTCGGGTGCAGGTGGCAACACGAGGTCTTGATCGCCCGAGAGACCGCGGCTTCCTCCTGTCGAGAAGAGTCGGGCGATCAGATCGCCAACGGCCATGTGAGCTCCTTGGGTCGAATCTCCGGTAGCCCGCTCGGAGAGCATTGGCGTCCGTGTGTCCGCTGTCTGCAGATTGTAGGACGGTCCGTGGTCACGTGCCGCAGCGCATCCGAATGGCTAGGGGACCCAGGCCTGGAGGAGCTCATGCCGACTGTCCGTGCATTCCGGGGGCTGCGCGCCCGCGACGACCTCGCCGACCGCATCATCGCCCCACCTTACGACGTCCTCTCCCGGGCCGAGGCCATGGAAATCGTGGGCGACAATCCCCTTTCCTTCTTGGGTGTGACCCGTCCCGACGTGGCCTTGCCAGATGGCGCCGACGTGCATGGACCGGAGGCTTACGCCGTGGCTCACCGGGCCCTCGCTGGCTTCGAGGAGCGGGGCGAGCTGGTGCGTGACAGCCTCTCGAGCCTGTATCTCTACAGCCAGACCTGGAAGGGGCGCACGCAGCGGGGGCTGGTCTGCCTGGCGAGCACGGCCGACTACGACGCCGGCCTCATCAAGAAGCACGAGCTGACCCGCCCCACCAAGGAGCAGGATCGGGTCGATCACATCGAGGCCTTGAGCGCCCAGACGGGGCTGGTCTTCCTCGCCTACCGCGACGTCTCCGCGCGCCTGCGGTCTGCGCTGGATGCGGCCTCGGAGTGCGTACCGAACTGGTTCGTGACCACAGAGGACGGCGTGGAGCACGTGCTCCAGCGGGTGAACGACCCCACCAGGGTTCGGCAGATCGAGGAAGCCGTGGGCGAGCTGGACGCCCTCTACATCGCCGATGGTCACCACCGGGCGGCCGCCGCCAGCCGGGTGGCCGAGGCCCGCCACGGCCGTGGCACCAGCGGCTGGTTCCTCGTGGGCCTCTTCCCGGACACCGATCTACAGGTGATGGCCTACAACCGGGTGGTCGTCGATCTGAACGGCCACAGCCAGGATGCCTTCAGGGCCGCCGTGTCCGAGCACTTCGAGCTCGCCGAGGTGAGCGCGGCTGCGCCGCCCGCGAGAGGCAGCTTCACCATGTACCTGGGGGAGCGCTGGACGCTGTGTACGCCGCGCCCCGGTGTGGTTCCGGACGATCCTGTGGGCTGCCTCGATGTCGCCGTGCTCCAAGAT
>JAERSX010000619.1 GCA_016845285.1 Deltaproteobacteria bacterium
CGCCTGTCCAGGCCTGTTCCCATCGCACCTCGGAGCCCGGCCGGAGCCAGGCCGTGCCCGTGGGCGTCCAGAGCTCTACCGCGTCACCGGTGACCTGATCGTGCCCCGCGAACCGACGAAGCCCGCCCTGGCGCGGAAGCTCCGCCTCCACCGCGTAGCGCTCGAAGACGATCGCACCTGCTCGCATGTCTTGAGACCTCGACGGGAGACCATGGGTAGAGGCGCTCTATCCCTGGTGGCGATGGCCCGCTTCCGGTGCCGGTGTCCGCTACGCTGCCTGCGTGACGATCCCTCCTCCGCCCACGCCTCTGTGGATGCGCCTGCTCGCCCCGGTGCTGGCCGTTGCCGTGCGGCTCCTGGGGGCCACCTGGAGGGTGGAGTGCACCCGGCCGCCCGAAGTTGAACGTGCGCTGGAGAGCGGTGCGGTCGTGTACGCCTTCTGGCATGGCGAACAGCTCCCTCTGGCCTGGCTCCACCGGGATCGCCGCATTGTCGGCATGGCCAGCCAGAGTCGCGATGGCGAGCTCCTTGCGCGCACCATCGTGGCCCTTGGCTACGACACCATCCGCGGTAGCACCAGCCGGGGAGGGGCGCGGGCCCTCCGCCAGGCCATTCGTCAGATGAGAGGTCTCGACGTGTCCATCGCGCTGGCTGTGGATGGTCCCCGTGGCCCTCGGCACGAGCCCCACGCCGGCGCGGTTGCCCTGGCGCTGGCCGTGCGCCGCCCACTGGTCATGGTCGCTTGCTCCGCGCGCCCCGCGTTGTGTCTCAAGACCTGGGATCGATTCGTGATCCCGGGGCCCTTCGCCCGCCTGCGCGTGGTCTATGGCCTGGCCTCGCCACCGGGGCATCGCGATCGGGTCGAGGCGGGGCGTGCAGCGCTGGCGGATGGGCTCCTCGATCTGGGCGAGCGCGCCTTCAGGGGCGCCAGGTCGCCGTGATCTGAAACTGCGCCTGGGAGGGATTTCGCGACACGCTCACCACCGAGTTGCTGTCGACTCGGACCCCAAAGCGCATGTCGATGCCGGTGGGTGTGGGGAAGGCCTCGGTCGAGCGTGCGGCGGCCTCGGCGAGCTTACGGGCCACGACCGCCGCGGTGTTCACGACGTGATCGAACACATCGTCGGGGTGGAAGTCGGCATCTACATCGTCCTTCGAGATGCCGCCCATGGCCTCGGCGTCGATGAGGAGCGTGGTGTTCTCGTCGAGTCTGCTCTCGAGCAGCATGGGCCCTCCAGCGGCGGAGGGTACCACCGTGCTACGGTCCGCTCGATGCCTCCCGCAGCGCCCCCATGGTGGGCCCTTCGCTATGAAGCGATGGCGGCCCTGCACCCTAGCTTCGCCGGCGAGGTCGACCTCCTGGCTGAGTCTCAGGTGGAGACCCTCTTGCGCTTGCTGAAGCCGCCACAGGGTGCGCGAATGTTGGACGTGGGTTGTGGTGCGGGACGGCACGCCATCCTGCTTCATGAGCAGGGCTACGAGCTCACTGGCGTGGACCTCTCGCCACAGATCCTGCGGCAGGCCCAGGCAGCCTGGAGTGCGCGGCACGGGACACGCCCCGCCCCGAACTTCGTGCCGGGTGACATGCGGTGGCTTCCGGTCGAGGGCCCCTTCCAGTCCATCTACTTCATGGACATGGTGTTGGGCGTCTTTCCCGACGACGAGTCCCACCTCCAGTGCCTCCGATCTGCACGCGCTCTGGCGGGCCCAGGTGCCCGGCTGCTTCTCGAGCAGTTCAACCCCTTCTACTGGGCGCACAACTCGCGCACCTTGCACTTCGGGCCTGGTGAGCTGTTGCCGGATGCCGACGTCGTGCGGCGCTACAAGTACGACCCCGGGCGAGGTCGCATCGACGACGAGATCGTGGTCATGCGTGCCGGAGGACGTGAGGCGCTGCCCACCCAGACCTTGCGTGCCTGGACACCCCCCGAGCTGCGGCGCCTCCTGCGGATGGCTGGCTGGAAGCATGTTCGATTCCACGGCTCGCGTGGCTGGGAGCCGCCGGAGCCCGGGCGCCCTGTGGACCCGAAGGACAGCGTCTTCATGTGGGTGACCGCCGAGGCTTGAGCGATGGCTGTGTCGAGAGGCGGAGTCTGCCGCCTCGAGAAGGTGGAGGCGGAGTGAAAGACGGGCTCATCGCGGCTCTCGAGGCCGAGCGCGACGCGGCGCTGCAAGAGGCCTCCTTTCAGCGTGAACGCGCCGAGCGCGCCACCTCACGCATCGAGGACATGGGAGCCGAGGCTGACGGTCTCCGGCGTGGCCTTCGGGCTCTCATCGAGTCTGAGAAACGAACCGCCTCACGGGCCGCAGCCGCCGAGGCCGCCTTGGCCAGACGCGGAGTCGAGCCTGGCGAAGCCGAACGCACCGAGCAGCTCCGCATTACCCTCGACAGCGCGCGTCGACTCCAGCGCGAGCGAGATCGGTTGCGTGTCCGCTTCACGGAAATGGAAGCGCAGCGGAACGCACTCGAAGAAGAGAGCTGCCGCTTGCGGGCCCGCGTGAGCGCGCTGGAGGGAGCCCAGCGCCTCGCTGAACGGACCTGAGGGAGAGCTGGCTACTTCTTCTTCTTCTGCCGCTTGGGGCGGTTGAGCCGGGCCATCACGACTTCGGCATCGTCGTTGGGCTTGCCCGGCTTGCTGTAATTTTGGGAGTACTCGGTGGGGGCAGCGTCGGAGTGCTCACCCGACAGCTTGTTCACCGCGCTCTTGATGCGATCTCGCAGACCCATGGTCACACCCGACTACTGTTGCGAAGGCAATGGATTGAAGGGGCCGGAGACACAGGAGGCGACCGGCCCATGATGTCGCACTCTATCGCGCGCAACCGGGGGACGCGTCCACGGGTCTGGGGGGTCCCGTCGGAGGAGGTTCGATGTGGTATCAACGGTCGCCTGGAGATCCCGATGGACAAGCCTCTCACCCTCGAACAGGTCATCGAATTCCTGTTGGAGGCGCCACTGTTCGAGTCGCTCGACTCCACCGAGCTGTCGCAGGTCGTGCACATCATGCAGGTCCAGGGCTTTCGAGACGGACAGTCCGTGTTTCGCGAAGGCGACGACGGCGATGCCTGGTACGTCGTCTTTCGGGGCCGTGCCGTCGTCACCAAGGAGTCGCCTTTCGGTCCCTCGAAGGAGATTGCACTCCTCGAGGGCCCCATGTGCTTCGGAGAGATGGCGATCCTCGATGGCTCTTCTCGCTCCGCCACGGTGCGGTCCGAAGGCGAGACCACGGTCTTCCGCTTTCCACGCACGCCCTTTCAGCGGCTCTTGGACGAAGGCAACCTCGGCGCGTACAAGCTGGTCTTGGCCATGGCGCAGATCCTCAGCCAACGACAGCGTCAGATCACGCAGCAGCTGGCCGATCTACTGGGCGAGGACGTCGTGGGAGGGGCCGCAGTGCGTGGGGCCATCGGCGAGATGCTCGATACCTACACGGTCTCCGAGTAGCGCGGCCGGGGCTTCGGGCGTGATGCGCGTCGCGATGTGCTTTCTGCTGTCGATGGCAGCAGCATCGGCATCCGAGGTGCCCAGCTTGGGGCTCTCCGCAGAGCCCGGAGACGTCAGGTTCGCCTTCGCGGAGGCGGCGGTCGCGGAGGGCAGGACGGGGCCCGCCACATCCATCGTGTGCGATCGCTTGGCCGAGCGCTTGTCGCTGTGCTTCACCTTTGATGCGGGCGAGACGAGGCGGTACGTCACCGAGGCCGATCTCGTGGCTTGGGGCATCGATGCTGACGAGGTGAGGCGTCGGGCCGGAGCCCGGGCAACAGGAGCCTTGCGGTCCGAACGCCCCGCGTCGACCCCAATCGAAGGGGGCCTTGCC
>JAERSX010000620.1 GCA_016845285.1 Deltaproteobacteria bacterium
TCCCCGTACCGCCGCCTCGTGCTCGGGTCCGACGCTGCTGGGGACGGGCCAGTGGAGCCCAGCCAGCACAGCGGTCAGCCAGGCGATGAGCAGCCCTCGGCAGAACCATGTGGCCCGATGTCTCATCGCCACACCACCTGCGCACGAAGCGGATGGTGATCGCTGGCGCCGCGCTCCAGGTGCACCTGGGTGGCTCGCACCTCCAGGCGCGGCCCGACGAAGACGTGGTCAGGACGTCCCCGCAGCGTCAGGGGACCGACCGGCCAGCTCCAGGTGCTCTCTGGCTCTCCCACCGCCCGCTGCGCCTCCACAAAGCCCAGCTCCTCGAGATGTCTGGTGCTCGGGCCGTCCCCTTCGTTCAGATCACCCAGCACCAGGTCGGGAGCCGGACACTGCGCCAGGTGGGCCCGCAGCTCCTCGAGGCGCGCGGGCGGGGTGGTGAAGTAGCCCTTCGCCAGGCTGCCATCCTCCGACAGCGGAGGGAGCAGGTGCAGGTGTAGGACCCGCAGGGGACCGTCGGGGGTGTCCACCACCACGCAGGTGGCCGGAAAGCGCACGCCCTCAGGCTCGGAGAGCTCGACACGGACGGGCAGACGTGACCACACGCCCATGCCCCCCTCCGCGGGGTGTCCCAGGAACACGCGGTGCTCGGAGGCAGGCAGGAGGGCTTCCCACGCCGGGTGACTCTCCTGGACGAAGTGCACGTCCGCCTCGACGGCGTCCAGGGCTCGGGCGGTGGCCGGGTCGACGAACTCGTAGTTCAGGTTGAAGGTCGCGACCCAGAGTCCGTCGGGAGATGGCGTGCCCCGTCGCTCGCCCGTGGGCGCCGCATCGGAGGGCCCCGACAGCACCAGGCCGGCCAGCAGCGCCAAGCCAGCCACCAGCGCCAGGCCACACAGGGCCAGCCAGTACCGCCGCCGTACCCGCATCCACGCTCCCGCCGCCGAACGGTAGCCCACGCCGCTCAGCTTGGGATGGCCTCCCAGTGTGGGGCGAGACCCGGGCGTAGCCGACGACTCCCCGGAGTCGGACCCCCAGGGCCCGACACGATCGCCTGAGTGCCTGATTCTCCGTCGACCTGTTCTCCCGCTGTGAGCGAACGAGCAGCCTCCGCAGCAGGCCCCATGTGCACGTCCGAGGTGGCGAGGCACTCCACCGCCGAGGTGGCCCTCGGATGCTCGGCCGCAGCCTCTTCAATACTGATGGAGTCGCTATTCATGGGCCACAACGTCTCCAGCAAGGGGGATGCGGGAAGCCTCGACAACGTTCATACAGAAGCCTTCGATACGATGAACAAGTCAACTCTGTGGCGTTGCACCGCTGCGTTCGCGAGGCGAACCGGTTAGCGCTTTGGCCTGCACGTAAACGTCAACGTCCGCAATCATCCTGATGAATAAGCATCTCGTGATAGCCATAGTCGTGGCACAATAGGGACAGCGAAGGAGGTCGATGTGGAGGATTCCACACCGAGTCGCAGCATCCCAGGCTGGGTCGCTGTGGGGCTGGTAGTGGGCTTGGCGGTCATCGCATACTTCGCGCTGCCTGCCCTACAAGGACAGAGCGCTGCCCAAAGCGGAAACCTGGCGGCCGGGCTCCAGAAGTCCATCAATGACAAGCTGCGCCCGGCACAACAACTGCTCGAGGACACGAAGCTCGAGCTGTGGAACGTCTGTGTCGAGCGGTTGGAGAATGGCTCAGACGTGACCGAAGACTGCGCAGAGGTGTTGGCAGACCCACCCATCGCGGTCACCACCAGCTGCGAAGACAACCAGAAAAATGGCAAGCCACTGACGGTGGGCTGCAGCGCGTTCTTCGCCGCACAGCTCTCGGAAACCGAGCCTTGAATATGCCGATCCGAGATCGTCCGGAATCGTTTGTTGTAGGAGGGTAACGGCCCAGCCCGAGGGCCACCTTCAGGCCGGGAACTCGATCGCCACGCCCGCGTGCGCATTTCGTCGACGCGAGCCCAGACGTCGTGTGTCCTCACGTCCCACCAGACCCGGCCAGCACCGGCACTGGCACCGCGAAGAGGCCTCATCAGACCCAAGGCCGTGTGGAGACAGACAAGTGCAGACCACTTCACCCACCCTGGGTCGGCGCGCAGGGTCAGTTCCTGCGTGTGAGACAAGCACGACCGCTGCTCCTTCCGACATGGTGCCGAACGCCATGTCCCTGAGCCACAGCTCTCAAAGAGGAACACGCCAGCCGGGATGCCAGCCTCGACCTGCTACAGCACGGTGACGTGGCAGAGTTCGTCACGAGCCTTCCACGCACCCTCTCCGAGCACTCATGGGCACTACCTGCCGTATCGAAGACCTCGACTGGCCCTGGAGTGGCCGCGCCGTCGACATCGGCAGAGGCCGCTGCCGCGGTGCGGCTCTCGGACCCATCGGCAACGCGTGGCAGCCTGCGGGCCCATGCTGATGTTCCGGGAGCACAGCGCGATGCGGCTCCACCCATGATCGCCTGGGTTTCACGATGGCTGTGGGCACTCGTCTGGGCAGCGAAGGCCTGCATCGACGAGGTGGGCACCTGGTTCGGTCAGGACCTGCCGCCGCTGCCCGATTCCTCGTGGGACCACACGCCTCTCTTCAACCAGCTGCTGAGACAGGTCATCGCAGGGCGCACCACGCTGCCCGCCGACGCCACCGATCACGTCTACCTGCTGGTGCCCGGCCTCTTCACAGACCACTACCCGGGCTACTTCGACGATGTCCGCAACCGGCTCCTGACACGCGGACTCGACGTTCGACTCTCGAGCATCGACACCGAAGGCAGTGTCGAACACAACGCCGCGACCCTCCACTCGGAGGTCCTCGCCATCTCCGAGGCGACCCAGCCCCTCGGAGCCCGGCGCGTGGTGCTCATCGGCCACAGCAAGGGCGGCTCCGACGCCGTCGACACCCTGCGGCTCTACCCCGAGCTCGTGCCCCACGTGCACGCCATCCTGAGCATGCAAGCCCCCCACTTCGGCACGCCCGTGGCCCAGCTCCTGAGCGCGGGGCCGCTGCCCGTCGTCATGGGTGGCTTCGTGGAGAACTTCCTCCACGGCGAGGCCGAGGCCATCTACGCCTACGTGCCCGAGGAGCGCCTTCGCTTCACTGAAGCCCACCCGATCCCCGAGGGCGTCACCATCGTCTGCCTCGCCAGCTGCTTTCGGGGCGTACGCTCCCTGCTGGCCGTGCCTGCCGCGCTCTTCCGCGCCCGCTTCGACTGCGACACCGACGGCCTGGTCCCCCTCGAGAGCGCGACCCTGCCCGACACGCACGTGGTGCGCACCACCCACCTCGACCACGCCCGGCCAAGCATGAACCTGGGATGGAGGCGCAGCCCGGGGCCCGACGACATCACCGAGGCCATGCTCGCGCTCACCCTGGACATCGAGACGCCACACACGTCTTGACCGCGGTCACTGGCCCGTGTCGACGCCTTGATCGAAGCGGTCGAAGAAGCGGCGGAAGGCGAGCAGATCGCCATCGATGGCGAGCTCACCCGAGGTCAGAGCTCCGAGCGGACTGCGCATGCCGAGAGCCACCTCTTTCCAGGTGAGCGTGTTGGTCGTGGCGACGGCGACCGGCTCCGGCGTGCCCGGCAGGGGCGTGTCCCAGGCAAGCTCGAGCACACCCCGACGCACGGTGAGATGAGCGGTGCGCTCGATGTCGGTGAAGACGAGGTGCACCGTCTCGTGCACATCCAGCGTCTCGTCCACGCGCAGGCGAGCGGCCATGATGTCCATCAACAGCTCGATGGGCATGCCCGACACGAAGTGGGAGGAGAGCGTGGGTTCGCCCAGAGGGCGCGTCAGGCCACGGGCAGCCAGCGCGCTCTCGAGGAGGTAGGCCCGGCCATTGGTGTTGGCGACCTCGGCAGCGATGGCATCGAGGGCGTCGGCACGCCAGGCCGTGCCCTCGGCATCGAGGGGAGCGACGGCAGACAGCAGCCCGAGCAGGTGTAGCGCCCAGCGAGGGTCGGCGAGGACCGCCTCGGAGACATCACTCCTCACGGCATCCTCGCCCCCCATGGCGGCCACGCTGCGCGCAGCCAGCTCGGCAGGTGGCAAGGGGTAGAGGTCGGCCGCCTCGCCATCGAACCAGCCCAGCTCGTTGCCGTAGATGGCCCGCGCCGACCAGTCGAGCTGACCGTACAGCGGCTGGAGACGCGGCTGATCGGCGAGGTGGGGTGGCAGCACCAGGGCAGCCGCCAGCTCGTCGATGGACCGCCCTGCGTTGGCGCCCCGAACCGTCTCGTCCCGGACCCACTGGATGGCATCACGGGAGTCGGTGAGTGCGGCACGCACGGCCTCCTCACCCACGATGGGGATGGTGTGCCCAGGCACGAGCGCCACCGGGGACTCGGCACGCATGGCGTCCAGGCTCCCGATCCAGTCGTCGACGGGACGAGGACTGGTGCCACGGATGGTGTAGAGGTTCGGGAAGGTGGCGTACCAATTGTCGCCCGGCAACAGCACCCGAGACTCGGGCAGCCAGACGTAGAGCTGATCGTGGGTCTCGCCGTGGGCCTCGACGAGCTCGATCCGGACGCCGCCATGCTCGATGGCCGTGCGCCCCGAGAAGGTGCGCGTGGGCATCATGGCGCCGTTCTCCAGCGCGGCGTCGAGGTCCACCCGGCGACCGATGGACGAGCACGCCAGCGCCGCCTCGGAGACGTGCCGCCCGAACTGTCGGCCGCCTCGGGTGGCCTCGGCGGGCAGGAAGCGGCCGTACTGCTCGAAGAAGTGGGCCGTGAAGGCATCGGTGGCCCAGATCTCGGTCTCGGCTCCCACCCAAGCGACCGCACCACCCACGTGGTCGATGTGGGAGTGGGTGCAGACGAGGTGGGCGACAGGTCCCGGCGCCACCGCCTGAAGGG
>JAERSX010000621.1 GCA_016845285.1 Deltaproteobacteria bacterium
CCCTCGGCCCCGTGGAGCATGGCCACTCGCCCACCTCGGGGGGTCGAGATCTCGACTGTGGCCTTGTCGGTCATGATCTCGCACAGGGGCTGGTCGACGGCGATGTCGTCTCCTGGCTGCACGAGCCACTTGACGATCTCGCCTTCGACGACGCCTTCGCCGATCTCGGGAAGCTCGAACACGAACATGGGGACTCCAGGGAGGCGTGCGGTGCGGCGCGAAGCGAACCAGCAGCCCTCAGAAGGTGACGGAAGTGCGGACGGCCTGCGCGATGGCGTCGGCGTCTGGTGGGACGACGACCGGCGGGCTCTCGAGGCGGAGGAAGGCCTGGTCGACCACCGCGGCCAGAATCGAAGCCGGTGCCCCAGCGAGCACGGGCCGACCCGTGTGGCCGACTCGGGCGGCGATGGTGGTGGTGTCGAGGGGCGCGAGGCTCCGAAGATCGACCACGTCGACCTCGATGCCCTCGGCGCTCAGGGTGTCGGCGGCACGACTCGCTGCCCCGACGCCTGGCCCCCAGCACAAGAGCGTGGCGTGGTCGCCTTCGCGGAGCAGGGCCGCCTGACCGAGGGGCCGGGGGCTGGTCGCGGTCTCGGCCTGGTGCCCAAGCAGTGCCAGGCCTGGCTCGAGGATGACCGTGGTGCCACCCGCGTCCAGGGCGGCTGCCAGGAGCTCGGCCGCATCGCTCGGCCCACCTGCGGCAGCGAGGCTGAGGCCTGGGATGGCGGTGAGGAGCTCGCTCGGATCGGGGCGATCAGGGCTCCACGGTACCCGCACCACCAAGGTGGGACGAAACTCGGCGTTGGCGTGCAGCGCTGCGGCCTCCTGACCGAGCTGCTGGAGTGCGCCCCAGATCGCGGCAGAGTCGGACAGGGACACGACGACGCGCTTGCCGTCGAGAGCGAGACCCGTGGCGAGGCCCAGCAGCGTTGCATCGGCGGCCGGCAGCAGATGGACCCGCTCGGGGGCCAGGGCCATGAGCCCCTGCGTGGCCGGGCTCAGCTCGAGGGCTTCGCCAAGGATGTGGAGCCGTTGGTCGGCGACGATGCGCTCGGACAGGACGGAGCGGATGGCGTGGACTGCCTTCACGGGTGCGCCTCGACGGATGACGGGGCCGCGACCTCGCTGCCCGACCGGGCGCGCAGGTGTTGGCGGATGAAGAATTCGCCGGCCTTGTAGCTGCTGCGCACGAGCGGGCCGCTCGCCACATAGCCAAACCCGAGCTCGAGGCCGATGCGCTCATACTCCGCGAACATCTCGGGCGGTACGAACTCGGTGACGGCGAGGTGCTTGCCGGTGGGCTGCAGGTACTGACCCACTGTGAGGAACTCCACACCCACGGAACGCAGGTCCCGCATGGCCTGGACCATCTCATCTCTGGTCTCGCCGATGCCGACCATGAGCGAGGACTTGGTGGGGCGCTCTGGGTCGAGCTCCTTCACACGACGCAGGACCTCGAGAGACTGGGCGTACCCGGCCCTGGGGTCGCGGACGGTTCGCGTGAGCCGCTCGATGCACTCCACGTTGTGGGCGAGCACGTCTGGACGGGCGTCCACCACCTTCGACAGGTGCTCGATGTGTCCGGAGAAGTCGGGGACGAGGACTTCGACCAGGGTCTTCGGGTTGAGTGCGCGGATCTGGGAGATGCAGGCTGCGAAGTGGCCGGCTCCCTCATCGGGTAGGTCGTCGCGGTCCACGCTCGTGACCACGACGTAGTCGAGCTCCATCTCCCGGATGGCCTCCGCGACCTTGCGCGGCTCTTGCGGATCGAGGGGCATGCCGGTGCGCCGCGTGGTGACCGCACAGAAACGGCATCCTCGGGTGCAGATCCCGCCCATCACCATGAACGTGGCGGTGCCACCACCCCAGCACTCCCCGATGTTCGGGCAGCGCGCCTCCTCGCACACCGTGTGTAGCGAGAGCTGACGAGCCCGCTGCTTGATGCGGGTGTACCGGGCGCCGCCGGGCATCTTGACCTTGAGCCAAGGCGGTTTCGGGGTGCGCGCCATCTGTCCTTCCGGGAGACAGGGCTAACCCGGGCCCTTCGCTGGGTCGATGGCTGCGGGTGGGCTCCGCCGCTTCCTCTTGCGGCGACCGGTTGGCGCCGGCGCTGCCTCGACGGATCCGTGATTCACCTCCCAGCTAGGCGCGAAGGTGGGAAGGGCGCAATCGGGGTCCTGGGCCTCGAGCCAGGTCTTGCGGTAGTCCTGGGCATAGTCTGCGAGGTAGCTACAGAGCGTCGGAGCATCGCTCCAGTAGACAAAGTCGTCGGCGCGATCCACGAGGTCGCCGTGGATCTGGAAGGTCTTGCCGTCGGGCCGCATGGCGCCTGCGTCGTCGGCCAGCCACTCTCTCATGCCGTCCTCGAGCTGCTGCGTCAGGTCCTTGTGGCTCCACCAGCGGATCGGCGGACTGTCGATGTTGCCCGTGAACAACCCCACATGGAGAAGCGGGACCTGGTAGCGCCCGAGCACGTTCTGCGTGGCAAAGGTGTGAAGTGTGTTCCACTCGCCATCGAGGCGGAACCTCACGCTCCTGAAGAAGGGGCCGTGGCGCCCATCTGCCAGTGACGGGGCCGACACGTCCGCGCGCTGACGGATGACCCCGTAGATCACCGCGGCATTGTGGGCATTGAGCACCGCCGCCACCCGCTTGGCCTCCTGAGACTCGCGCATCTGATCCATCTCGGGCCCGTGCTCGCCTGCCCAGCGGAGGTAGCGCTCGAGGAGGTCTCGCTCCTCTGCGATCGCGTCGTAGTCGACCTTCCCGTCGTGAGCATTGGCCTCTAGCACCCGGGCCCAGCGCTTGGCCGGGCTCCGGGTCGGCACGTCGACCTCGAGCTCCACCCGCTCCGCGCACCCGGCCAACAGCA
Organism: Deltaproteobacteria bacterium; assembly: GCA_016845285.1. Classification (GTDB taxonomy): domain Bacteria; phylum Myxococcota_A; class UBA796; order UBA796; family UBA2385; genus BH17. Next base: position 2,873 of record JAERSX010000621.1, read on the forward strand.
GCCCGAGCACCGGGAACCAGACACGTAGATGTGGGTGGGAGCATGAGCGCTCGCGGCCGCTGCGATAGGCTTCGGCGCGAACCCTCCGGTGGACGACCATGGCTGCTTTCTCCTTTCCTCTGTTGTATGCCGCCTGCCTGGCCGTGTGCATCGGGACGATCGAGGGGCTGCGCATGCAGTGGGAGCCGGAACCGGAGCCTCCGGAGCCGGAACGGGAGGAGAGCCTCGCCATCGCGGTTCCACCGCGTCCCGAGGGTGTACGCCAGGTTCAGGGGGAAGGTGACGAGGTCTATCGTTACACCGAAGAGAAGTGTCGCGCCCTCGAAGGCCAGTATCGGGACATCTGCTTCAGTCAGCTGGCCCAACAGCGTGCTCGCACCGACCTCGAGGGAGCGCTGTCAGCCTGCGATCTCATCGACGATGCGGAGACGGTGATGGAGTGTCAGGCCAGCGTGGCCGAGCTCTACTCCCCTGCCGATCGCGAGGCGGCCTTGGCTGTTTGCCCCGCCATTCCCAAGAAGAAGTGGCGGGACCAGTGCGTGTTTGGCATCGCGCTGGCGTACTCCACCACCGATTCGCCCTGGGCCTTCCGCCTGTGCGACACGGCGGGCAAGTGGCGCGATTTCTGCCGACATGATGTCAACGGTGAGATCGCCCAGGTCAACCACGATCTGGCGCTGGAGCACTGCGCCGCCGAAGAGGGGGACATCCTCCGCCGCAAGAGCTGCTGGCACGGCATCGGCAAGTACATCGCCCGCGTCGACGTGGACCGCGCCTTCGATGTCTGCGAGCAGGTGCCCCTGGGACCGCAGAACCTCTACCGAGAGAACTGCGTGCACGGTCTCGGCTGGGGGGCCTCAGAGAACATCGGCGCGGCCTTCGTGCCCAGCTGTGAGCGCGCGGGCGATCGGGAAGACTCGTGTCTGCTCGGCGTGGCCTACAACCTCCGACGCTTCGACATTCCTGCGGGCCTGGAGGTCTGCGCCAAGGTGGTGCGCCAGGACCTCAAGGACCAGTGCGTCAAGTTCGTCGAGGTCGGAAACCTCCGCTGAGTCCAGGGCGCTTCTTCAAGAGCTGACCTGGAGGACTCAGAGACTCGCTTGGCTCACGGCCACGAGCTCGACGTCGGCGTAGCCTGCTTGCTGCGCGGTGAAGAGCAGCTTGCCCACGAGCTCCCATGGAGCATCTTCGTGGGCGCGGATGACCACCTTGGAGCCAGCCATCACCTGGAGCAGCTCGTAGACATCGGTCACGAGGACCTCGTCGGACTTGATCCAGTAGGCCACGGAGCCGGCGCGGTTGCCCTCGACGTAGAGCCCGTTCAAGCCGATGTCGACCGCCACGCCACGCCCGACGGCCACTTCCTCGCGGGACAGCGGTAGCTTGAAGCCGGCCTCGGGGGCTTGCATGGGTGGGTCGGCGCTCCACGTCCTCAGGACGGCTACCAGCAGGATCGTCAGCAGATCGACCATGGGCGACAGCGCCGCCGTGCTGAGGCCGCTGCCGCCGCTGCGGGCGCCACGTCCGAAGAGCCTCCTCATGGCGCACTCCCATCGTCGGGGGCCGGCGCCTCGGTGCCGTCTGCGCCCGACGTGCCGTCTGCGCCCGACGTGCCGTCGGGCTCTGCCGATCCAGAGGGCGGCGCAGCCACGGTCTCGAGGATCACTCGTGGATAGAGCTCTCCCTCGGGCCCGCGGCGCACGGCGTCCATCCACCGCACCACCTCTGCGGTGGGGGTGTCAGCGGCAGGCGCCAGGGTGATGCGCTCGCGCTTCTCGTCCATCTTCTTGAACGACGCCAGGCGGGTCTGGAGGCTGGCGAGATCGGGCTCGATGAACTCTTTCAGCTCGGTGTCACCGGCAGAGGTGACGACGTCGGTGCGCCGGACCTGTGCGGCGACTGCGTAACCCTCAGCCACCCTAACCACGCGAAGGGCTTCCACCGGGCCGGGGGGCTCTGGGGGGATCTCTTCGGTGGGGCCAGGCATGCCCAGGGCCAGGCCCGTCAGCTTCTCCGACGAGGTGGTCATGAGGGCCATGGGCAGCAAGAGCACCATCAGTGCGATGACCGACATCATCGCGGGACGGGTGTCTGGAGTGCCTGGTGGCGCGCGGAAGAGGCGACGGGGCAAGGGCTTGAGCCTCTCAGGCTCGGCGGGCGGCCGCGACTTCGCTGGCGACGGCCTCGCAGAAGGCGAGAAGCTGGTTGGCCTTGCTCTCGACGACCGCGTGGGCTCCGAGCGCAGGGATGCCGACGAGCAGACCCCAGGCGGTTGTGGCCATGGCGGTGGCGATGCCCTCTGAGAGACGCGCGGTGCGCTCTGCAGCCGAGGCATCACCGAGGCCACCGAAGGCCAGGATGAGGCCGTAGACGGTGCCCAGCAAGCCAAGCATGGTGGCGATATTGCCGATGGTGGCGAGGTAGGACACGCGGTTGCGCACCTTGGCCTCGGCGAGGGCCGCTTGAGCGCTCATGGCGTCCCAGGCTGCCTCTGCCTTGGCGTCCTTGCCAGCGGTGATGAGCGCCCCGACAGGGTGGGCTGCCGCAGCAGACGCCGCGCCATCAAGGTCGCCTGCGCGCACCGATGACAGCACGCCGGCGGTGTCGACCCGCCACTTCAGCCAGAAGAACCATCCGCGCTCCAGCCCAACCGCGAGAGCGAAGGCAAGGATGGCGGTGATGGCGTACATGAAGGCCGCACCGGGCCCAGAAAATGCCTCAAGTAGGGCGTCGAGCACATGTCCTCCTGGGGGCGTCGATGCCGAGCGTGCCGGGACCCTACCCGAAGGTGAATGGGTCTGCGAGTCCACCCTTCTTGCACCGTCAGGCCTCGACGTGCAACAAGGTGGGAGTCATAGGAGTGAAGATGGGGTTCCTGCTTGCACTGATCCTGGCTTGCAGCGGCGGCAGCTGGTCGAGCATCGAAGACTGCGAGGGGCTCTCAAAGGGCCCCAAGGCCGATGAATGTTGGGCGGAGTACTTGCCGGACGTGTTCCGCGAAGATCCTGAACGGGGCATCGAGCTGGTCGAGACGAAGATCGAGGATCAGCGCGTGAAGGACTTCGTCTGGCTGACGGTGACCCGGGAGGTGGATCCGGGCTCCTACAAATATTGTGAGCGCATCCAGGAAGAGGCGCTGGCTGAGCGCTGCCGTGTCCTGGTCAGTCGCCCTCATCTCCACCGCGAGCTCATGAAGGGTCAGAAGAGCGGTGGTCCTCCTGGTGGCGGTCCTCCTGGTGGCGGCCCTCCTGGTGGCGGTCCTCCTGGTGGCGGTCCTCCTGGTGGCGGTCCCCCGGACGGCGGCGCATCGGGCGGTGTGGAGGCTCCGTCGCCGGCTTCGCCCGCGGACGAATGAGGCGAAGCGATCCGGCTTGGCGGAACAACCGCTGACGCGACTCTGTTCGCGTGCAGCTTAGGCCGATCTCATGGTGATCCCCGCCGGGCGGTACGCCCGTTTGGGATCGCTTCGAAGAGAGAGTCCCCCCCGCAAGGCCCTCACCGCATGAGAGATGGAGGAGACGCTGAGACGCTTGCCAAGTGTGGTCCAGCGAGGGGGACTAGAAACTCTTCGATTTCAACGTCGGGCGGCTGATTGGCCGCGTCGAACGGCGGATGTTGTCACTGTCTCGGATTTTACCGAGTGGACGTGGAACGTCCGTGACACAACCGGGACACTTGAACTGTAGGCAGCTGTTGCGACGTTGACAAGGGTTGGACCCAAAATATCTGTCACGAACATGTGAGGGCTTGTGTGGTATCCACGTATCCGAAGGTTCCACGTGGCCTCTCAGCCGCAGGAGCGCGTCCGATGGATGTCGACTTCTTCAGCCACGCGGCGAGCGAGCGCGCTCAGGGAGAACGGCTTGCTGATCACACCACACCAAGGGTGGGGACCTGTTCGGTTTGCCAGGTTGTGCCGCGGCTCTCCGGTCAACACCAAGATGCGTGTTCCGGGACACATTTCGGCCAGATCGGCGATGACATCACGCCCTGCGATCCCTGGTAGATTCCAGTCGACCAGGGCGATCTCGGGAACCGAGTCGAGCTTGCGCACGCGGTCGAGCGCTTCTCTGCCGCTCCCCACCGAGATCACCTCGTAGCCCGCGGCCACGAGGTACTCCTCGACCACCGCCAGGATCTCTGTCTCGTCATCGACCAGCAGCACACATGGCGGGCGATTCGGGCGGGCCATGACTCGGGCCAAAGAGACAACCTGGGGTTGGAGCGTGATGGTTTACGTCTCGGTAGACTACCACCACGTGGTCCGAACAGCCCGAACAGTCCGAGCAGAGCGGCATCTTCGAGCCTGGCCGCTGAGGCTTGCCTCAGCGATCGACGAGAGGCGAGTCCAGATCTGGAGACCAATCCCCAGTGATGGTCCGATCGACCAGCTCGAGGCATGCCGCGGTGAGGTAATCGGTTCCCCGCACCTCATCGTCGTCCTCCGGCTGCATGTCCAGCGAGGTGTCACCGACAGCCACGAGGGTGTCGGCGGGGTGGTCGGCGAAGCTTCGGTCGGCCTCGGTGACCACTTCGGCGTAGACGGCGTCGGCGTGTAGCCGACTCCAGGCCAGGCCAGCCCCCTGCATGGCGGCCACCATTCCCGTCACGTGAGGGTGATCTGTGGCCCCCTGGAGGACGTGGTCGGTCTCGGTGCCTGTCTCGATGGCGGCCAGACCGGGGAATCGTGCTGCGGCGGCGATCATCTGACGCGGTGCCTCGCGGTCGGCCCAGAAAGACTGGGAATCTTGGACGTCCCCACGTCCGGAGAGGGCGAGCCCCGCGGTGGCTGCTGCCTCGGTGGCGGGAACGGAGTGGATCCACAGCCCAGACACCGGATCGGCGACCAGACCAAGCGGAAAGTCGACTCCGTCGTCGTAGGCCTCGGTGCCTCCTTCGTCGACGAACAGCATCCCGTCGGTGTCGGGCGAGGCCAGCGCGTCGAAAGACAGCGACGGGTAGGCGTAGTCGCAGACGATCCCCAGGTCGTCGTCGAGGGCGCAGCTGCCGGGCTCGTAGATGGGGCTGGGGCGCGCGTCGGTGCCGGTCTCGGCGACGGCGAATTGGCCCGCGCTGGGGGTCTCGAAGCTGGCCACTCCCGAGACCTCGGGCAGGTCGAGAGCGGTGTCCGCCAAGGTGGCCCAGGCCAGGTTGCCACCGTTGGAGAAGCTCGCCAGCACGAGGTCCGTGGTGGTGCCTCCGGAGACGCGCTCGGAGATGGAGCAGTCCTGGAAGTCGGGGATCCAGCCAGCGGCGTAGCGAAGGACGTGAGCCAGGGCTGCCCGGGCCGCAGGTCCACGTCGATCGCTGGTGCCCTCGGTGGCGTGCTCGCCCGTGCCGCCCGGCAGGTTGAGGTAGAGGGCCGCGAGGCCATGTCCGCTCATGATGCGGGCCGAGTCGCGCTCCAGGGGCACGTGGCTGTTTGCCCACCCCCCGTGCACGAACACCACCACGGGGGCGCCATCGTCCGTGCGGGGGCCATCCAGAGGCACCTGGAGCTGTACCTGCACGGGCCCCAGGCCGTCGGCCTCGGGCAAGGTCAACATGTGGGTGGCGCTGAGGTCGTCGAAGGCCTGGAATTCCGTCTGGCACGTGGGGACCGCCTCCGGGCGACATGCCGCGAGGAGGACGGCTGCGATGACCACGCGCTGAGCGGGTACGAGCACGCGGCGTGGCCTCAGCAGTCGGTGCGCCGGAGGTAGCGGATGTCTACGGTCTGGCCCGTGGTCAAGTTGGCGGACTCGCTGATGAGGACGGTGTTCGTCTCCGGGTCGTAGGCCCAGACCTCGCTGTCCAGCACCTGGCCGTCGACCGACAGCTCCAAGGTCTCCGGGTAGGGAGCTTCTGCCAGGGTCCAGCTGATGTCGCGGTCCTGGTTGCCCCTGGTCACGTCCACCAGCAGCCCGTAGCTGGACTCCCAGCCGGCGACACAGAGGTCGACGGATGCTCCACCGGTCGACGCCGCGGCCTCGGTGTAGCCGGTCGCTGGAGGATGCTCCGGGCAGACAGTGTCGCCGGTCCCTCCGACCACGCTCACGTACACGGGCCCGTCGCCTGCGGCGTCCTCGAGGAAGTGGAGCTGATCGGCGAGTGCGGTGGTGCTCGGGTCCGAACCGCGTGGGAAGAGGACCACGTGGAGGGCGGCTCCGTCTTGCCTGAATCCCTCGAGGCAGCCCCCGTCGACCGTGCGGTCGAGCGCATCGACAGCCAGCTCGAGGAGGGCTTCACCCGACGCTTCCTCCGTCCATGGCAGGGCCTGGTCGAGAAGGTCGGCCTGTTCGGCCAGGTCACTCGTGGAGCTGACGAAGGTAGGGGTGGTGATGGGACAAGGAGAGGATGGACCCAGGCCGGCGATGTGGACGCTGCCGTGGGTGTCTGCGAGATCGTGGACGAGATCGCCGAAGAACTCGCGGAGGTCGCTGCGGTAGGAGCTGAGGCCTCCGTCTGCGATGACGAGGAGGTCGGCGCTGCCGCTGATGTCGTAGGGCACTGCCTCTTGGACCTCGCCGCCGTCGACAGCTGTGGCGTTGACGTCCACGGTCACGAAGGGATTCAGCGGGTCGTTGGTCTCGACCGTGAGCACGTCGCTGCGGTCTTCCGCATCGAAGCCGGCAACCTGCGGAGTGAAGGTGGCCGCGACAAAGCCGAGTTCACCAGGGGCGATCGGCTCCGCGGGCACCACGACTGCGAAGTCCTCCGAGGTGCCGATCCAGGCATCGGACACCACGAGGGGCTCGCTCCCTACGTTCTCGACTCCGATGAGCAGGTCCTCACTGCACTCGATGGGGGTCTGGACGGCGGACCACTGGGCGCTCACACGGGCCACCGGAGCCGTGCCGACTCCCTCGAGGCGGGCAAGACGCGTGGTGGTGTCGAGGAAGAGCTCGGCGTGAAAGACCCGATCGGTGTCGGGCTCGAAGGCCAGGTAGAGGGTCTCGATCTCGCCTGGAGCCAGATCGACGGATGTCTCGCCTTGGATGGAGAAGGCAGCGACCTCGTCGGGCTGGGTGCCCAGCATGCCGAGGAGCTCTTCCACGTTCACGTGCTCGGAGCCGGTGTTCTCGAGGTCGAGCGGGAGCACTGCGACGACGTCTTCGAGAACCGACACCGAGCCGAAGTGGAGGGTGTCCGTGGAGACGAGGAGGTCGGTCCCCGCGGAGGCGCCTCCGTTGGGTTCAGGCTCCCGCTCCGGCCCGATGGGCGTGCAGGAGGTCAGTAGACCGATGGTGCTGGCGATGATGGGTCTCAGTGAACACCGAAAGCCCGCGGGACCTCACCGTCCAGTGGTGAAGCCGAGGGCCACTCCATGGTGCCACAGGCTGCTGCGCTCGTCAGCAGTAGAGAACGGCACGTATCGACTGTCGATGCGGACGGCGATCTCGGCGGCACCAACGGGCTGTGTCCACAGCACACGACCGCCCCCGGCCCAGGTCAGGCCGGCTTGATCGAAGCTACCGGTCTCGTTGGTAAAGGTTCGCCAGGGCACCACGAGTTCGGCGAGGGGGCCGACCGAGATGGGCCCGCCCCGAAGTCCGAGGCTGAGCCCGCCCGCCGCGAAGCCACCGAACACCGAGGTGGTGGGCAACTGCTCGGCCACCGTGCCCGATGCTGCGCTCACACGAAGGTGGGCGTCCGAGCGGAGCCAGGTGGGGAGTCGGACCGGGTCGATCCAGGCCAGCTCCAGCTCACCGGCGAACGGATGGAAGCTCTCCCAGCCCTCGCCATGCCGCACGCTGGCGCCAGCGGCGACCATTACGCGAGAACGACGGTCATCTGCGATGATCGACTCGATGGGCAGGGTGTGGCCGGCCTCGAGGTTGACGGTCTGCCGGGCCAGGGTGCGTCCGTCTTCGGTCTGGACTTCGAGCTCGTGCCTGCCCGGCTCGATGGCGGTCAGTCCAGGCAAGCTGCCACGCGGGATGCCGTCTACCAGCAGCTTGGCCTTGGCCAGGATCTGATCACATGCGCTGATGAGGGCCATCTCGGCCACGGAGCGCCGGTTGGGATCACCGCTGAGGTAGATCTCCTCGCGGCCCACGATGCGGTACTCGGCCCGCGGTACCTGGAGCCCACCGGTGTGAGCGATGGTCTTGTCGCGGGCATGGTCGTGGGCTTCGGCCACATCCACCAGCCCGTCGCGGTCGAGATCTGCGGCCGCTGCCTGATCGGTCAGCGCCGAGAGCAGGAAGTGGGTGTAGACCCCGTTCTCCAGCTCGGGGTCCTCCATGGCGGGCTGGTAGTACTGGGCGGCGTACAGCCGGGCTTCGCTCTCGCTGACCTCGCGGAGGTTGCGCGGGGCGGGTGGCTCGCCGCGGAAGCCCTGGAGCAGGCTGGCGGTTGCGCCGTTCAGGTTCGACTTGGAGTCGGAGCGACCGTTGTGACAGGTGTCGAGCACGAGCACCCGACGTCGGGCGGGAAGCTCGTTGACCATCTCTTCCAGCTCGGACACGGCGAGGCCCGTCTGCTCGGGGCTCTCCAGCTGGCCATCGCTCGGCAGGAACCACAGCCGGCTGCCATCTCTCGGATCGAGGGTGAGGGTCCCGTGGCCCGACATGTAGAGCAGGAAGGTGTCGTCCCGCTGCAGGTCGGCGGTGGCCACGCCGAGGGCGTGGAGGATGCCCTCGCGAGATGTGGCTTGCTGTCCCTCGATGACCACGACGCGATCGAAGTCACCGATGAAGGGGTCACCCAGTGCGCTGCCCAGGTCGCGGGCATCCTTGGCGGCGAAGCGGAGGCCCTGCAGCGCGGGGTCTCCGTAGTCCTGCACGCCCACCAGCACGGCCACGCGTCGAGGCTCGTAGACCTGATCGAGGGCCAGATCGTTGCCCTGTACAACGCCAGCGAGGGCGGTGGGGAGCAGCATGGTGAGCAGGCCGGCGGTCATGGACTCACTCCTACGGACACGGCCGTGCAGCGCGCGCCGAGCTCACTGACAAGCTTGCAGACGCGGTCCTCGTTCGCCAGGGCTTCCGGATCGAGAGCAGCGGTGGTGAGGTGGCGGGCCAGGTCGTGGGCAGCCAGATCGGAGGGCAGCACCACCAAGGCGAAGATCGCGTCGCCCTCACCATCTTCGATGCGCCAGGCCAGCGGTGCCGAGCCGAGCCGCAGGTCGTCCTCGCCTGCGGGTAGGGAGCCCTCGTGGACCACGGTGGCCGAGGTTCCGTCGACGCGGAGGAGCGACACCTGGGCGGGTCGGTCGAGGTTGGCGCGGAAGTAGAGGGTGTCTCCGGAGCTGTAGTCCTCGGCCCGCGACAGGCGGCTGAGCGAGCCGTCCTGTTCCACGGCCACCTTGAGCGAGATG
>JAERSX010000622.1 GCA_016845285.1 Deltaproteobacteria bacterium
TGCAACCGCGGCCAAGAATGATTCGTGCCCGGAGGGTTCGTCGCTGGGCGCTGGCCTACCAGCCCGGGGCCGGCGTGCTGGAGACGACGAAGTCGGAACCGGAGTCGTCGGTGTCTTGCAGGATGTCGCCGTCGATCACCCGCTGGACCGACTCGCCTGAGTACGTCCCCGACACGTAGACGAAGCCCGTGTCCACGGCGTCGGGGAGGCGCTTGAAGGCACCGCTGTCCCCGTCCATCAGGGTCTCGACGGCGTCGACCACGTGCTCGATGGGGGCCGCCTGGAGGTCGCGGTTCCCCCTCTGGATGGACTCCAGATCGTCGACGGCCTCCGGCGCCAGGACGACGACCGACGGGCCGAAGACCGTCATGAGCCAGTCGTAGCCACCGGTGAAGTGCAGGGACTCCAGGTTGTCCACGGTGGGGTAGTCGACGTCGTTGTCGTTGGCGCTGTCGACGAAGGACTCGTAGTCTGCGCCGCTGAGGTCCACCGTCGAGAATGGCTGATGGTTGGTGCCGTCGTGGGCGATGATCAGAGAGGCACCGGGGTCGAGCAGCACGTCCGAGGGCTCGCCCGGGATGCGCCAGACGTTCTCGAGGTAGACACGCTCGGGATCCGACTCGGCATAGCTGTTGGGGGTGTTGCCGTTGTTGATGACGCCAGCCAGCCCGTAGACGTCTCCCACCAGCAGGCCGCCCACCTCCACCGGCACCTCGGAGATGTTGACCAGCTCGATGAACTGGTCGGAGTAGTAGTGGTCGGTGCCGGCTGCGGGAGGCGAGCCCGAGTAGTAGAACTCTTCGATCAGCAGTCGGCCGGCGGGGTCTTCGGGCGCCGCGTCGGGGAGGACTCCCGTGTCGCCTTGGCCTCCATCGCCGGCACAGGCGCCGAGCAGGAGCATGGAGATGATACGCATGGTCTGCTCCGTCGAGTGGTCACCCTGGGTACTGCATGGCTGTCGAGAGATCCATTGGGGCACGCTCTAATCTGCCCTTCGCGTTGGCCCTGACGCCGTTCCTCGGGTGCTCCGAGCCCTCGCCCGCCGACTCCGGAGTCGAGCACTGGCTGGAGCTTGGCACGGGGGAGACGGAGTTCGTGTCGCTCGAGGATGGCGACGAGGTGCCCCTGGTCTACGGGCCTCAGGGAGGCTGGCACATCGACGCCACCGCCCGCTTCGGTGGGATCGAGCTGGATGGTGCCTGGCTCACCTACGTGGCCACGGACCCCGACGACGGCGCCGTGCTGAACTACCCCTACGAGGCAAAGCTGCACCCGTCGCTCCTCCAGGAGATCGAGGACGGTTGGCTCCGGGTCGGGGATCGGGCGGTCTTCGCCATCGAGACCGACGAGGAGATCCTGGGGCGCACCGTGCAGCTGGAGGTGACGCTCACGGACGGCACCGGTGGGCACCACCACGATCAGCGGGTGATCGTGGTGGTGAGCCCGTAGCTGGCCGAGGCGCTCGAGGCGCTGGAGGCCCCGCCTACTTCAGGTCGAAGCGATCGAGGTCCATCACCTTGGCCCAGGCGGCCGCGAAGTCACGGACGAACTTCTCGCTGGCGTCGTCGCTCGCGTACACCTCGGCGAAGGCGCGCAGCTGCGAGTGGGAGCCAAAGACGAGGTCGGCCCGGGTGCCGGTCCATCGGGTCGCGCCCGAGCTGCGGTCCTTGCCCGTGTAGAGGCCGCCATCGGCCTTCTCCCACACCACGCCCATGTCGAGGAGGTTGACGAAGAAGTCGTTGGACAGGACGCCGGGGCGATCGGTGAAGACGCCATGGGCCGATCCATCGTGGTTGGCACCCAGGGCTCGCAGACCGCCGACGAGCACGGTCATCTCCGGGGCGGTCAGTGTCAGTAGCTGAGCGCGGTCGACCAGCTGCTCCTCTGCCGGCCGCCGGTTGCCGGCACGCTGGTAGTTGCGGAAGCCGTCGGCCTGAGGCTCGAGCGCGGCGAAGGACACCACGTCGGTCTGGTCTTGGGAGGCGTCGGTACGACCGGCCGTGAAGGGCACGGTCACCTCGACACCACCCTCCTGAGCGGCCTTCTCCACGGCGGCGTTGCCCGCGAGCACGATGAGGTCGGCCAGCGAGATCTGCACGCCGTCGGAGCGCGAGGCGTCGAAGTCGGCCTTGATGCCTTCGAGGATGGCGATGACGGCGGCGGTCCGACCGTTGACCTCCCAGTCCTTCTGTGGGGCCAGGCGGAGGCGGGCACCGTTGGCACCGCCGCGCATGTCCGAGCCGCGGAAGGTGGCGGCCGAGGCCCAGGCCGTCGACACCAGGTCGGACACCGAGGCACCGCTGGCCAGCACGCTCGCCTTGAGCGCCACCATGTCGGTTGCGCTGACGATGCCATGGTCCACTGCGGGGACCGGGTCCTGCCAGATCAGCACCTCGTCGGGGGACTCGGATCCGAGGTAGCGGGCGCGGGGGCCCATGTCGCGATGGGTGAGCTTGAACCAGGCGCGGGCGAATGCGTCGGCGAACGCGGCGGGATCTTCGTGGAAGCGCTTCGCGATGGGCGCGAAGCCAGCGTCGAACCGCAGGGAGAGGTCGGCGGTGGTCATCATGGGGGGGGCCGACCTGGACGGGTCGTGGGCGTCCGGGATCATGTGCTCCGG
>JAERSX010000623.1 GCA_016845285.1 Deltaproteobacteria bacterium
CGCCGCCACCGTCACCCAGGACCGCTTCCAGCTCTCGGGCACCCCGGTGGAGAGCAGCATCGTGGTCAAGGTCAACGACGAGGTGCGCACCAAGTGGAACTACGAGAGCACCAGCAACGCGGTGGTGTTCTACGAGAAGGCACCCTCCGAGGGCGACTTCATCGAGATCAGCTACGACTCCCTCGGCGGTGACTGCGACTGAGGGAGCGCGGGGCGAGGAGGGCACCGGAGGGTCGCTTCGACGCAGTCGAAACAACCCAGAAATATCGGCTCACTCATCCACACCGAGGACGACCAGGGCCTTGGGCACGGGGTTCTCGCAGACCGTGCACCAGAGCACGAGCAGCCAGGTGTGATCGCCATCGACGCCCTCGAAGGGAGTGTCACCCTCGAGATCGGCCAGGCTTGCGGAGGTCTCACCCGCCACGCTCATCGACCAGGTGTCGACGGCCATGGTCTTGAGGTCGAAGAAGTTGGACTCGAGGGTGCTGAGGTCTTCGTCGTAGCGGGCCACCTCGAGGAGGTTGATCTTCTCGTGGGCGAGCTCGTTGCCGAGACCATCAGCGGTGAGCCCCGACCAGTCCACCGTCACATCCGATCCGGCGCCCACCAGCGCCTGCACCGAGGACTGCAGGTCGACGTCCATGAACAACGATGCCGTCTCGTTGCCGATGTCGACCGTGGTGGTGCTGCTGTCGGCCTGCGGTGTCAGGAAGGCCAGGGTGCGGGCACCGTCGACGTCCTCGGAGTCGAAGGAGAACATCCAGCTGCCAGAACCCTCGGTGAAGTAGGTGTCGATGCCCGGGTAGCTTCCGGCGAGGCCGAACTCACTCAGACAACAATCCGTGTCGCCGCTCTCCGGCTCGCAGATCATGTAGAGGTTGACGTCGCTCTGCTGGAGCGCGTCGTTGGCGAGGCCGTCGAGGATCTCGTCCTGGGTGAGCGTGCCGAAGACCACCAGGCGGATCTTGGTGATGTCTTCGGCCACCGCGTGACCCTGGATGTCGGTCGAGAAGCCCGACCAGTCCAGGCAGACGTCGGCCTCCGCCTGTGCATCGGTGTTGGTGGCCTGAAGATCCGTCTCGTAGGAGAACTGGTGAGAATCCTCGATGACGCAGGGCTCGCCGCAGGGCTCGCCGGCAGGGGTCGCAGCAGCGCCAGTGTCGTCCTTGTCCCCACATGACATCAGCAGCAAAACAGCAGGTGCCCAGGCTCGAATCATCATGGCTTCCTCCACTCCGCCCCACCGTAGCTGGCTCGCCAGTAGGACGCATAAACATAGGCGAGTCACATCGGCACGCCCGCCTCTCTTACGGGACCCGCACAACCTACCTGAAGGCTGCATGCTACCTTTCCGCCCGCCCACTGAGAGAGCGAGGCATATGCGCGTCCAGGTCGAGTCTACCGGCTTCTTCGCGCCATCGAAGGTGGAGACCTCCGCCGAGCTGGCGACTCGATGTGGGACCACAGAAGACTGGATCCTGCAAGCCACGGGCGTGGCGCGACGGCATGTGTGCACGACGACGGTCTCCGACATGGCTGCCCAGGCGGCCCGCGTGGCGTTGGGTGACGGCCCCCCGCCAGATCTGATCCTCAACTGTTCGCTGACCCCGGTGCAGCTCATCCCCGACAGCTCGGTCTTCCACCAGCAGGCGCTCGGCTTCGAGGGCATCCCGAGCTTCAGCATCCACGCCACCTGCCTGAGCTTCCTGGTGGGCCTCCACTCCGCGAGTGCCCTGCTCACGAGCGGCGCCTACCGCCGCATCTTGGTGGTCTCTGCCGAGCAGGGCAGTGTGTGCCGCAACTTCGAGGAGCCCGAGAGCGCAGCCCTCATCGGTGATGGAGCCGGAGCAGCTGTGCTCGTCCCCACCCCCGAGAGAGGCAGCTCCGAGCTGCTGGCGTGGCACATGAGCACCCAGCCGAGCGGTGCTGAGTACACCCACATCAAGGGCTGCGGCACCAACCACCACCCCAACGCCACCAGCACCGAGCCCCACCACAACCTGTTCCACATGAACGGTCGGGGCGTCTACCGCAGCGCCTACAAGGCCGTTTCCGTCATGCTCGACACCCTATTCCTCAAGGCCGGCATGGATCGGTCCGATGTCGCTCTCGTGGTGCCACACCAGGCATCCGGAAACGGCTTGAAGGCGGTTCGAAAGTTGGGATTCGCACAGGATCGCATCATCGATATCGTCGGGGAGTACGGAAATTGCATCGCAGCCAGCATTCCAATGGCCTTGCATCACGCAAACAACCAGGGCCGCCTGTCGCGTGGCGACCTGGTCCTGATCATGGGGACGGGAGCGGGACTCTCGGTGGCGGGAGCGTTGATCCGGTGGTGAACGACCACGCCGACACCGTCTGGCAGCGCATGGCGTTGGCCCGTCAGGGCGTGGCCCACAGCTTCGGCAAGCGCATCATCCCGATGATCGTGACCGGCGTCTACACGTCGGTCCGATGGATGGGCAACCTGGCCATGCGACTCGATCCGATCTTCTTCCGAGGGCTCGGAAAGGTCGACATCTCCCGACCCATCGTCATCGTGGGCAACCCCCGCACGGGCACCACCTTCCTGCAGCGCTGGCTCCACGACCAGGGCGTGGGCCGGGGCATGCAGCTCTTCCGGATGATCTACCCGGCGTTGCTGCAGCAGCGGCTCATCGAGCCCTTCATGCCCATCATCAAGCGCATCGACCCGACGCGCTTCCATGCCACGGCTGCCCACAAGACCGGGCTGGATGCCGTGGAGACCGACGATGCCGCCTTCCTGTCGCGCTTCGCCGATGGCTTCCTCTACTACGCCTTCTTCCTGGCCCACGACGACGTCGACCACCAGCCCCTGATGGATCCGGACTACCGCGACACCGTGGAGCGGGACCTCGAGCTGCTCGACAAGCTCTGGCGCCGCAACCAGTACGGTCAGAAGGACTCCCGAGTCCTGGCCAAGCTCTTCAGCTTGAGCGCACGACTGCCGGCCTTCCAGGCCAAGTACCCCGAGGCCCGCGTGCTCTTCATGGCACGCGATCCCGTCCAGCAGATCCCGAGCACCATGAGCCTGGTGACCGGTGTCCTCGACAACGCCTTCGGCTTCTGGGATCGACCGGACGCCTGGCGGGCTCGCTACCTCGAGCGGCTGTATGCCGGCCTGGTCGAGCTCATGCGGCGCTTCCACGACGACTGGGCCGAGGGCCGCATCGACCGCGACGGCGTCTTCGTGGTGCCCTTCCACCGACTCATGGCCGACTTCGAGGGGCTCATGGGCGACATGCTCGACTTCGTGGGCCACGCCCCCGACTCCGCCCTGCTGGAGCAGATCAGCGCCCGAGGCGAGAAGCAGCGGGCCTACAAGTCCAAGCACGCCTACGACCTCGCCCAGTTCGGCCTGAGCGAAGAGAAGATCCGAAAGGACTGCGCCTTCTTCTACAAGGAGTTCCTGCCGGACCTCTGGGAAGAGAGCATGGGGTCGGCTGAGGCATAGGCCTCGGCCGCCGGGCCATCGAAGCCCTCCTCAGGGCCCCTCGAGAGGACGCATGGACGCGATGGCAGCGCGCATGCTGGCCTCGTCCTTGGCGTACGGGACCCAGGCCTCGACAGACCAGGCCTTCTCCTCGGTGCCTCCATGTCCTTCGATCACAAGGAAGTCGACCTCCTGGTCGGCCTTGCGGCGCTCGCTCAGAGCCGGCGCCGTGTCGGACACGGCGGGGCCGATGAGCAGCTCGAAGCGGTAGCGGAGCGACAGGGGCGGGGGACCGATGGCCACGCGGCCGCCGGTGGCCTCGCGGAGCTCCCAGGCCTCGGGAACGTCGAGCTGCACTCCGAGGGCCGGAACCTCGACCGATCGCGTGGCGACCGCCGCCGTCTCTGGCCCTCCCGCGCAGGCCAGGCCAGCGGCGCCGAGGAGGGCGCCCACCCAGCGGCGGCTCACGGGCAGACCTGCTCGTCGAAGAGCTGGCTGTGCTGGATGTCGTCGTAGCCCTGGACAGCGAACCAGCCCCAACCACCGGGCGAGGCGTTGGCGGCATGGCCCCCGTTGAGCATGTCGTCATCGAAGGGGGCCGAGGTGTACTCGTCGATGGCGATGCGGCGGTGGCTGTCGTCCCAGTTGCTGCTGTGCTCGTCCATGACGCCGAGATCGACGCGCACACCGGGGTCGAGGACGTCGTCGACGGCGTGGTTGCGGCCCTGGTCTTCGGCCAGCGCCCCGAGATCGGCTCCCTGGCGCAGGCGGCGCGCCCCGGCCTCGTAGCCGGTGGCGGGATCGTGCAGCGCAATGGCGAGCTGGCGGTCCGACATGCGGTTGTGATCGTCGACCATGTCGTACCGACGGCTGGAGTTGGCGGTGCCCTGGACGGGGCCCACGCTGGTCTGGCCGTCACCCGCGACGACGCCCATGATCCAGTCCATGACGTTCTCGGCGCCGCTCTGGTCGCGCTGCTCGGCCAGGCCGAGGGCGCCGACCAGCTCGGGCTCGAGGTCGTTGTTCTGGGCAGCCGCGATGATGGCTTCCTTGTCGTCGCCCAGCAGCTCCATCACCTGCTGGTCGCGCGCCGCGGCATCGACCGGGCGCAGGTCGTTGAGTGACTGGGTCTCCGATGGGTTGCCCAGGTGCTCCTTGACGGCGTCCTTGCGGGTGGCGCCGTCCGCGAGGCGGTCGCGGTAGCTCGAGTCGGTGGCGGCCTGCCAGCCCATTCCGGCGACGCCCTTCCCGAAGTCCCACCAGTCGCCGAGACCCGGCATGGTCGCGAGGGTGCCCACCGCTGTGGCGCCGTTGTCGAGGACACTGCCCAGGCCGCTCATGACACCGCCAGCACCCCAGGCACCCCACTCGGTGAGCCGCGCCCCGAGGCCGCTCTGGCCAGCCGCCTGCTGCTCGGTAGCGGCCAGCGAGGCCGCTTGATCCTGCGCCCACCACGAGCTCTCGAGCATGGACGCGAAGAGGCCTCCGCCGTGGAGCGGACCCTGGGGGAGCTCGCTGGCCTCGACACACTGGGTTGGATCAGACTCGACCCACGGGGGCGTGATGTTGCTGCCCAGCTGCTGGCTGAGGCCCGTCCCGCCGAGCTGCGTGGAGAGACCGGCCGTCCACGGCTGGGCCGACGGGCCCGCTGCGCCAGACGCAGCCGGAGCCATGCTGGACTGTCGAGCCCCGTTGCTGCCGAAGTCGTTGGCGAGCTCAGGGGCAGGAAGGACCTCTCCGTCCCGTCCTTGGCGCCGTGCCCGGTGTCGACCTCTCCCAGCCATGAATCTCCCACACCGTCGTTGCCTACGCCGCTAGCTTAGCCCCTCGGTCTCCTCAAGGGCAGAGGTATCAGGAGCGGTATCTCACGGGCACACATCGCTGGTGCTCGTCTCGTTGTTGTCTTCGTTGCACTCCACGAACAGCGCGGCGTCCGTCTCCCCGTTCACGACCATGGTGAGCATGGTCTCGACATAGGTTGGATCGAGGTCGAAGACCATGCCACTCGTCGTGTCGCCAGGCGCGACGACCTCGCTGGTGCCGCGTTCATCGAGGAGGACCTGGGTGCCGCCGTAGTCGCCGTAGAGCTGGACCGGGACCCCGTCGGGCATGTCGGTCATGCCGCCGTTGCCCACCCGGACCACAGCGCGGAGCCGCCCCTCGCCACACTCCAGGGTGCACGTCTCCACGATCTCGGGGATCGCATCTGCGTACACGCCGCCCGAGCCCGCCGCGAGGTCACCCGACCGGAAGTTGTTGTAGGTGAGCCAGTTGGTGTCGGGGGTCGTCGGGATGCTGCCGTCGTGCTCGACGTTGGTGATCCAGTAGCTGTGCTGGTTCCAGGACTCGGTGCCCGGCATCCAGGAGTCGTCCTGGTCGCCGATGACGGTGACCCCACGGTAGGAGCCCGCGCCGTAGGGGTCACTGACGAAGATGATCTCGGCGTGGCCGTCGTTGTCGACGTCGGCGATGGCTGGGTACTCGGTGCAGGTGGCGCTGCTGTGGAGTGCGTACTGCATCTTCACGTCGCCCGAGGCGCCGTCGAAGACCCAGACGGTGGTCTCGTCGGCGTACACGGCCTCGGCAGCGCCGTCACCCTCGAAGTCGAAGACGGCCGAGCCGGTCACCCCGCTGGACTGATCCTGGGTCGTGGCGCTCCAGAGCAAGGAGCCATCGCCTTCGACGACCACGTAGATGTTCTGTCCGGCGACACCGATCTCGGGCTCGCCGTCGCCGTCGAAGTCCGCCACCGTGGGAGGGCCGATGAGCGAGCCGGCGTAGTTCTTCTGCCAGAGCACGGTGCCGTCGTCGTCCTGGAGGCGCACATTGCCGCTCATGGCCACCACGATCTCGCCGTATGGATCGGCGTCGAAGTTGCCCACGGCCACGAAGCCATCGGACTGGCCGTTGCTCCAGATGGTGGTGCCGTTCTTGTCGTAGAGCGCATTGCCCACGACCACCTCCATGTCGCCGTCCTGGTCGATGTCGGCCGCCACGCCCATGGAGTAGTAGCTGCCCTGGGTGCCCGAGCCCTGCGCACCGATGCCCAGCAGCGTGCCCGTCTGGCCGTTCAGGATGTAGTTGCCCTGGATGACCTCGGGCTTTCCGTCGGCGTCGAGATCGTGGATGGCCACCCCGCCGCAGAGCGACAGGTACCCCATGTTGGTGTTGCTGGCGCCGGTCCACAGGCGGCTTCCGTCGGCGCCCTTGTAGGCGAAGAAGCCACCGGAGCCCGAGAAGACCACGTCGGGCGCCCCGTCTCCGTCGAGGTCGCCGATGGCCGCCGAGGCCGGCTCCGAGCTCGAGATGTTGACGTTCCAGTGGTGGCCGCTGCCGTCACCGCTCATGACGTAGGCCGTGCCCGCCGCGTTCACGACGACGATGTCGGGGACATCGCCCTCGCTGCCGTAGGTGCCGTCGCCATCGTCGTCGGTGAGGTGCCCCACGACGGGGGTGGCGTAGGAGTCGCCCACGCTCTCGTCCTTCCACTCGAGCACCGGCGTGAACGTGCCCACGACCGCCTCGACCTCGCAGGACTCGTCGATGGTGGCCGTGCCCGCCGAGGTGTCGGGCTCACCGCAGGCGCTGGGGTCGCCCGAGTCGGGGGGGTCTGCGCTGTCTGGCGGAGATGCGCTGTCTTCAGC
>JAERSX010000624.1 GCA_016845285.1 Deltaproteobacteria bacterium
GTTCGCGGGTTATCAGCCCGCATCCCCGGAGGGCCCGTGCGCAAGCTCCCGATCCTGCTGATGTTCCTGGCCGCTTGTAGCTGGAAGAACCGCACCAAGTTCCTCGATGACGAGGAATTCGACCACTACTACGCGCTCCGCGTCTACATGGAGGATGACTCCCGCAAGGACTACCTCAAGCTGAAGACGCGCGAGGAGCGGGACCAGTTCCTCAAGGACGCCGGCCTGTGGGAGCGGTTCTACAAGTACGAGCCCCACATTCGCGAGCTCATCCTCGGCGGTGAGGTGCAGCGAGGGTGGACCAAGGACATGGTGTACATGGCCTGGGGTACCCCCTACGACCGCCGCAAGCTTCCTGGCCGGGCGGCCCAGCGCTCCGAGATGCTGATCTACCGTTTCGAGCAGCACGCCGACGGCCGGGTGTTGGTCTGGGCCACCGACAGCAAGACCGAGTACAAGGCCATCAAGCTCTTCGAGCAGGAGGTCACCCTCGACGATGACGTGGTCGACGAGGTCTCCATGAAGAACAAGAGCTGGTGAGACTTGGCGACGAGCTGAGCTGAGTGCTTGGCAGAGGCCTGATTGCGCGGGTAGGTAAAGGAGACGTCCTGGTGGAGTCTCCATGAAGATCAGTCTGGTCAGTCCCTACCCGGACATCACCAACTACGGCCTGCGCACGTTGTCTTCGGTGCTGAAGGACCACGGGCACGAGGCCCAGGTGATCTGCTTGCCTGATTTCGCCGGCGACGGCGAGAGTCATCACGTCAAGATGTCGGAGGAGCGCTACAGCCCCCAGGTCATCGACCAGATGATCGAGACCATGAGGGGCGCAGAGCTCGTGGGCATCACCCTGATGACCCACTACTTCGACTCTGCCAAGCAGATCACCAAGGCGGTCCAGGAGCGGCTCGGGGTGCCCGTCATCTGGGGTGGATTCCACCCGAGTGTGCGCCCCGACGAGTGCATCCACCACGCCGACTACGTGGCCATCGGTGACGCCGAGGACTTGATCCTCCAGCTGGTGGAGGCCATGGCGGCTGGCACCGAGGACGACCTCCATCACATCAAGTCGCTCATCTGGAAGCAGGACGAGACCGTCATCCGCAATGCCGTCGGTAGCCTCGAGCAGGACCTCGACGCCTACCCCGCCCCCGACTTCGGCCGCGACGACCACTGGATCCTCTTCGAGGGTCAGATCCTCCCCGTCACCAAGGATCTGCTCCGCCGCTACCTGCACAACGGCACCGTGAGCCGAATGTTCGGCCGCACCGGCTACCAGACCATGACCGGCCGTGGCTGCCCGCACGCCTGCACCTACTGCGGCAACTCCTTCTACCGTGACCTCTACAAGCGCCAGCGCTACGTCCGGTACCGGTCCACCGAGCATGTCATGAAGGAGCTCGAGGACATCAAGCGGGAGTACCCGTTCATCGACTTCGTCTGGTTCAGCGACGACAGCTTCTTCGGTCGCCCGCTCCCCGATCTCCTCAAGTTCGCCGAGGAGTACCGCACCCGCATCGGCGACCCCTTCTACCTGCTGGGCTCGCCGGGCACGATCACCGAAGAGAAGTACGAAGCGCTCGTGGATGCCGGGCTGATGTGCATCCAGATGGGGGTCGAGCACGGCTCGCCGCGCATCCAGAAGATGTTCAAGCGCTCGACCATGGGCAACGACAAGATCATCCGCAGCGCCGAGATCATCACGAAGTACGCGGACCGTACGGCGCCGCCTCAGTACGACGTGATCTACGACCTCGCCTACGAGACCACCGAGGACAAGCTGCACACCCTGCGGCTCATCAGCGATCTGCCCAAGCCCTACCGGCTCCAGGTCTTCAGCGTCATCTACTACCCGGGCACCTCGCTCCACACGATCGCCGAACGAGACGGCCTGGTGAACGACGAGAAGGCCGAGATCTACGACCGCATGTTCTTCGAGCGTCACGACTCGTACACGAACACCCTGTTGTTCCTCGCCAAGACAGGGAAGTTCCCCCACCCGCTGCTCAAGCTCCTCATCGACGAGCGCGTCGTCGACGTCATGACCTCGGACTACATGGAGCCTGCTGGGTTGGTGGCCAAGCGCGGCATGAAGTGGCTCCGCAAGGTGATGCGCAACCCCGCCATCGAGCGGGCCCGTGCCATGGGCACCATGCAGGGCTTCAGCAACTTCGAGGCACGCCTCGAGGGGATGACTGGCGCGAACGCTGGCGCCGCTCCGCCACGCGCTGGCGACACCTTCTAGGGGTGTCCCAGTGAGGCACGGGGTCGTCGAGCTTCGAGACGGGCGCCGAGCGGTGCTGGCGGGCGCTGAGCCGCGCCACGCCGAGACAGTGCACGCCCTTCGCCAGGAGGTGCTCGCGGAGGGCCGCTACTTCCTCAGCACGCCCGACCACTCTGCCGAGGCCCTGTCTCGGACCCGTCACGCCATCTACGAGCATGGCGCAGACCCTCAGAGCCTCTACCTGCTCGCCCGCTCCCAGGGGGTCGTGCTGGGCGTGCTCACCCTGAGCTGCCCGCCGGTCCCACGCCTGCGCCACCTCGTGCGCCTCGAGGTCTTCGTCGCTGCGGATGCACGCGGTCAGGGCCTCGGTCGGGGGCTGGTCCAGAGCGGGATCACCTGGGCCATCGCCCACCCGCGCATCCACAAGCTGAGCCTGGCGGTCATGGCCGACAACGTCCGCGCCCTCTCGCTCTACACCTCCCTGGACTTCCGGGAGGAGGGGCGGCGGATCGGAGAGGTGCGCGAGGCGGACGGCACCCTGCGGGACGACGTGTTGATGGCCCGCAGCGTGTGAGTCGATGGGCGCGACGCCCCTGCGCTCAGCCTCGGGGGATCTCGCGGGCGAGGTTCTCGAGGATCTTCTTGAGGCTCGTCTCGAGCGCGGCGTTCAGCCCGTTGCTGTCGATGATGGCGCCCAGCATGGACCCGGGGTCGTAGTCGACGTGGCAGGTCACCAGCGTGTTGGTGCTCGGCTTCATCGTGCGGAGGCTGTAGTGGAGCTTTCCGCCGGTGCGCTTGCCGGTGGTCTCGACGTGGACCCGGCGGCCGCCGTGGGTGTCGTCAGCGTGGTCGAAGCGGTACCCCATGGTCCGCTTCTTCAGGCTGGTGGACAGGGTGAGCTCGAACTCGCCGGTGCCCTTGGCGTTGACGCTGTCGAAGGCGCCCTCCACCAGGCAGGCATGGTTGGCAGGATCTCCGAGCCATTCGAAGACCTTGTCGCGGCGGATGCCCTCGAGGAGGATGTCGGCGGTGGTGACGGCCACGGCTGCTCCAGGCAAGCGGGGGGGGGCGCCACCCTAACCGCAAAGGCGACTGCTTGGGTCGGTTAGGGCTCGCAACCTGCAGGAGCGCCGGTGCCCTTCGCCCTCATTCCCTACTTCAGCGTGCCGACCTTGGAGCTGGGCCCCCTGGTCCTCGACTCTTGGGCCGCGCTGGTGGCCATCGGCTTTCTCGTGGGCATGGAGGTCGTTCGAGCACGGGGGCTGCGAAAGGGCATCGAGCCCAAGGACACCATCGACGGCATCGTGGTCACCGTGGGCCTCGGGTTCGTGGTTGGCCACTTCGTACACGTGCTGGCCTACAACCCCCATCAGCTCGAAGAACAGGGAGTCATGGCCCTGGTACGGATCTGGGCGGGCTTCTCCAGCACGGGTGGATTCATCGGCGCGGTGCTCGGCGCCATGCTGTTCTACCTGGTCATCCGCAAGCGGCCCTTCTGGCCCCACGCCGACACCATCATGTTCGGGTTCCCCATCGCCTGGTTCTTCGGTCGTATGGGCTGCTTCACGGCCCACGACCACATCGGCGCGCTCAGCGACTTTGCGCTCGCCGTCGATTTTCCGGTCGCGCGCTACGGGGGGCCCCGACACGACCTCGGGCTCTACGAGGCGCTCTGGTCACTCGGCATCGCCGTCGTGTTCTTCGTGTACCGCAACAAGCCCGTGCGGGACGGCTTCTTCACGGCGATGTTCTGCCTGCTCTACGCGCCGGTCCGCTTTGGCCTCGACTTCCTGCGCAACACCGATCTCGAGGGCCGGGCTGATGCCCGCTGGCTCGGACTGACGCCGGCTCAGTACGGGATGATCCTGATGTTCATCGCGGGCGTGGTGCTGGTGCCCAAGCTCAGGCGAGGCGGGGTGGCTCCTGGCGCCACTCCGCTTCCCGACGGTAAATCGTCCGAGCCGTGATTCCGAGGAGGTCGGCGGCGCGGGCCTTGTCGCCGTCGACGGCCCGGAGCGTGGCCTCGATCATGCGGCGCTCCACGCTCTTGAGCGGCGTGCCCACCTGGAAGGTCAACGCATCGGGGCGCACGTTGTGGCGGCGAATGGGGCCGGGAAGCTCGGAGAGGCGCACGGTGTCGGCGCGGGCGAGCACGACGGCACGCTCCATGGCGTTCTCCAGCTCGCGGACATTGCCCGGCCAGGCCCAGGCGGTGAGTGCGTCCATGGCATCTGGTGCGATGCCGTGGATGTCCCGGCCGTTGCGGCGGGCGTGGCGGGCCACGAAGTGGCGGGCGAGGAGCGGGACGTCTTCGATGCGGTCGCGTAGGGGAGGGAGCTGCAGCCGGATGACGTTGAGGCGGTAGAAGAGGTCTTCGCGAAGGGTGCCGTCGGCGACGGCCTCCTCCGGGTCCCGGTTGGTGGCTGCGATGACCCGCACGTCTGCCTTGAGCGTCTCTGTGCCGCCCACACGTTCGTACTCGCCGTCCTGGAGCACCCGCAGGAGCTTCACCTGCACCGCGGGGTTCATCTCGGTGACCTCGTCCAGGAAGAGCGTGCCCCCCTTGGCGAGATCGAAGCGGCCGGCCTTGCGCCCGTGGGCTCCCGTGAATGCGCCGGCCTCGTGGCCGAACAGCTCGCTCTCGAGCAGCGACTCGGGCAACGCAGCGCAGTTGACGGTGACCATGCTCTTGTCTCGCCGTGGACTGCAGCGGTGCATCCAGCGGGCGAGCAAGCCCTTGCCCGTGCCGCTCTCGCCGGTGATCAACACGCTCGCCACGGAGTCGGCGACCTGCTGGGCTTCTTCGAGGATGAAGCGCATCGCCCCCGAGCTGCCGATGATCTCGCTGGCAGTCTGGCGAGCCAGGGCGTCCTTCAGTGCGCGGTTCTCGGCCACGAGCGCGCGGCGCTCCAGGGCCTTGCGGGCCGTTCGGACGATCTCCCGGCGACGCAGGGGCTTGGTCACGAAGTCGTAGGCCCCTTCCTTCATGGCCTCGACGGCGACCTCGACCGTGCCGTACGCCGTCATGAGGATCACCTCGAGATCGGGGTCCTGAACCTTTGCACGCTTGAGCAGCGTCAGGCCGTCCATGCCGGGCATCTTGAGGTCGGAGAGCATCAGCCAGATGTCCTCCTGAGTGAGGCGCAGCAGGGCGGTCTCGCCGTCGGAGGCGTGGCGAACCTCGAGCCCTTCGCGGACCAGGATGCGCTCGAGGGTGCGACGGTTGGCGTCTTCGTCGTCGACGACGAGAACGATGGGGATCACGACGACTCCAGTGGTGTCAGGCTGTCATGTGGTGCGATGATTTGTCAGCACATGACAACTTGTCTTCGAGCTGGACGGTTGTCAAACCTCCCGGGTGTGCTCGGACGCCTGCAGGGGGAGGCGGATGGTGAAGGTGGTACCAGACCCGGGGGCGCTGGTGCATTCCAGGCTGCCGCCTACCTCTTCCAGCTCCTGGCGACTGATGGCCAGGCCGAGCCCGGTGCCACGGGCCTTGGTGGTGAAGAAGGCCTCGAAGGCACGAGACACCTGCTCGGCGCTCATCCCGGGGCCGTCGTCGACCACACTGACCCGCAGGGTGTCGAGATCCCGGCCCACGTCGATGGCCAGCTCCTGCGCGCCCGCCTCCACAGCGTTGCGGACGACGTTGCGCAGGGCGCGCCTCAGGGCCTCGCCGTCCATCTCCACCTCGGGCAGCGCGGCGGTCGTGAAGGCCACCTGCACTCCGGCCCGTCGCAAGGCCTCCTCCTCCAGGCGCAAGACCGTGCGCACCAGGGGCCCGGGCTCTTCGAAGCTGAGGGCGGGACGACGGCGGCGAGAGAGGTCGAGGTAGCGGGCGGTGACGGCCTCCAGGCGGCGGATCTCCGCGGTGATGATGCCGATCATCTCGCGGGCCTCGACGTCTTCGAGCTCGTCGGCCAGCAGCTCTGCATTGAGGCTCATGGCGTTGAGCGGGTTGCGCACCTCGTGGGTGATCTGCGCCAGCATCTGTCCCACGAGGGCGAGGCGCTCCGAGCGGGCCAGGCGCTCCCGTACCCGTAGACGCTGGGTCACGTCTTCGCCCACGACGAGAAGCCCGGACTCCTCGAAGGGCACGATGTCGACGTCGACACGCCTCGCGCCGAGGGGGTGGGCCTCGTAGCTTCCAGGATCGAGGGCGGACAGATCCTGGGGCAGCACGTCTCCCTCGCGTGCCCCCCAGAGCTGTTCGGCGGCGGGGTTCGCCATGGTGACTCGGCCACCGTCCACCACGACGAGACCGGCCTGGATGGTGTCGAGGACACGACGCAGCCGATGGGAGAGGGCATCGAGGGCAGCGGCCCGCTCGCTCAGGCGGCGATCCCGCTCGGCGACGGCGTCGGCCATGGCGTTGAACTCGCGCGCGAGGAGGCCGAGCTCGTCACCACTCGTCACATCTACACGTGCCGAACCCTCGCCGGCAGCCAGGCGCTGCACCTGTTGGGTGAGGGCACCGATGGGCCGCAGGGTGAGCAGGCTGACGAGGCCCATCAGGCCGGCGAGGAGCAGGGCCAGGCCGGCGAGGGCACCGCTGACCACGAATGCTCGGTTCTGGGCGGCCGAGGTGCGCTGGCTCGTTCGCTGGATGCGGGCCTCGACCGAAGAGGTGAGGGCGCCCGCCTCGAGCACCAGCTCGGTGCGGCGCGCGTCCAGCTCCGCCAGGGCGCGTCCGGAGTCGGCTCCGGTGCTGCCGTCTTCGGCCACCGAGTCCAGCCAGTTCTCGACGGCGTCGTCGTACGCCCTGCGCTGCTCGTCGATGCGCGCCAGGGACTCTGCCATGGCCGTCAAGGCGTCGCGGTCCTCGGTGCGATCGACCTCGCCCGCGGCTCGCTCGATGGCGGCCTGTCCGGTGTTCACGGCGTCCGCGAGGCTCGTGCTGAAGAAGACGGTCATGGAGCGGCGGCCGGCGACGGGCTGGGGCGCCTCTCGGGCGAAGCGATCGTGGTCGCGGTCGAGCTGGCGGGCGATGGCCTCGATCTGGGCTGCGGTGCGCGCGAGGGGCAGGTAGCCAGTGTCGAGGGCGCGCAGTCCTTGGCCGATGTCACGCAGCTGGAGGAGGCCAGTGCCCAGGGCTCCGGTGAAGGTCAGCAGCGTGAGCACGAAGGCCGCGAAGATGCGTCCACGGACCGTTCGCAGGACGCGAGGGGCACGCAAGGCCGGGGGCTCTGGACTCACTTGGATGAGGTCACCGGCTCGGCTTCCAGGCCTCTGGTCGGCCGAAGACCTCGACCATCCGTCCTTCTCGCGCGTGGATGACGAGCCTGTCGCCCGCCTGCAGGTCGAGGGTGCCCCGTGTCCAGATGACGGTGCGGTCGGGGCTGCGAAGCTGGAGGCTGTGGCTGCCGGCGCCGAGCTCGGCGAGCGACAGAGGACGGTCGGGGCTCAGCGCCCCCACGTCCTGATCGTTCACGATGACCCTGAAGGACTGTCCGGCCGTGGTGCGCAGCTCGACGGTGGGGGCCGCGGCGTTGGGGTCACTCTGCGATTTGCTCACGGGGTGATCGGTCTCGAGCAGGGTCTCACCGATGCGCAGGTGTACGGTGCCTTCCTCCGGCATGTCGAGGCCCAGTGCCGTGGGCTCGCCACCTCGAAAGACCACCACCTGACGCTCGCCAGGCTCGATCTCGGTCACCGTCACCGTGCCGGCGCTGTAGGTCTGGGCCACCCGCAGGCCGTCGACCACGACCTCTGCCGCCAAGGTGGTCTGGACGACCAGCTCGCCCGCGCTGGCGGTGCCGAGGCCCAAGCCGAGGGT
>JAERSX010000625.1 GCA_016845285.1 Deltaproteobacteria bacterium
GTGGTCAGCACGCCGAGGGCGCGGAAGTGGGCCAGCTCCGGGGCGTCGGCGTTGTGGAACAGCCCCGAGCCGTTGCCACAGCCCTCGAGGATCAGCCGTGCGTGGGGTGCGCCGGCGAAGCAGAGGTAGGGGCGTGGACCGTCCTCTGCCGTGGCCCCGCCGGGCACCGTCGAGGCGGCGAGTCGAACATCGAAGACCGCGCGGCTCGCGAGCGCACGCCGTGAGAAGTCGGGGCTCTCCGTCTCGGCGAGTCCGGTGCCACAGATGGCGATCAGAGCGAGCAGGAGGGTCATGGCGACTCCTCTGGAGCACTATCCGGTCTCTCTGGGCACGTCCGAGCACGCCACTGTCCAGGTCCTTCCCAGCGGGCCTGTGTCGGTGACGCCAGTCGGGGCCTGACCGGAGTAAGGTCTGGTCCATGCGGAGCGTGCGACAGGATCGGTACCTCGACGTTGCTGGGGGGTGGCTCCTCGTCGCTCTGATCGGACTCGGCTGCACGGGGGCTCCCCTTGTCAGGGGCGTCGATGGCGGGGGCTCGGGAACCGCCGACGACACCGCGCCGCCCGATGAGGACGACGACGGGGGCGACGACACCGGTGGGTCCCAGGTGGGCGACTGTGATGCGCCCACGGTCCACCCCGACGAAGACGTGTTCATCGACTCGCAGACAGAGGTCGACGCCTTCTGTGGGGTCGCCAGTGCGGTCTCCGGAGACCTCGTGGTCGACGTGGGGACGGTCGAGGACCCCATCACCGAGCTCGACGGCATCGACTGTCTCTGCGAGGTGGGCGGCGACTTCTTCCTCACCGGCGACAGCAGCGCGCCCCCGCCCCCGCATGTGACCGGTGACATCGAGCTCGAGGAGCTGCGGCGGGTGGGCGGCGACTTCGTGCTCAGCCACCACCCAAACCTCGACTACGTCCAGTCCCTGGTCTCCCTCGCCGAGGTGGGCGGTGACCTGCGCATCGAGCACAACCCCAACCTCCAGGTGGCGAAGTTCTTCGCGCTGGAGCGGGTGGGCGGCACCGTCGTCGTCACCGGAACCGATCGCCTGCTCATCCTGGGCCTCTCGGCGGCCACCTCGCTGGGCGGCGTCGAGCTCGGCAGTGCTGGTGATGCCGACACCCTCTACTTCTTCGTCGAGCTCGGTCTCGAGGCTCTGGTCGAGGTCACCGGAGACCTGCGGGTGGTGGGGCCGCGCAACCTGGGCCTCGTCAAGGCCGAGGCCCTCGAGCGCATCGACGGCGCCCTACACCTCGAGGCTGCGTGCGTGACCACCCTGCGGCTTCCCGCCCTCGAGTCGGTGGGCCAGCTCCACCTGGAGGGCAACTGTGCCCTGACCGACCTGGAGGGCCTCGGTGCACTCACCACTGTCACGGGCGCCGACGACGAGGACCAGAGCGTGATGTTGTCGGCGAATGCGATCCCAGCCGACACCGCAGCTGACTTCGTCGCTGGCCTGTCCATGGTGGGGGAGGCCGTCATCGACACGGAGACCTCTTGCGACGAGGTCTTGGCGGCCTACGGCGAAAGCTTCTGCGACTGATCCGACCGCCCGTGCATCCCGTATCTACGGTGGCGCCCCACGGTTGCGGGCGCCAAACTGGCCCAGTACCCTGCCCCTGTCGGAGAGCTCTTGCGTGCCTTCACCCCGATCCTGTCGATATTCGCGACCTGTAGTCTGCTTGTTGCCTGCGGAGATGCGGAGGAAGACGACAGTGGTCATGCCGGTCACGGACACACCGAGACCTGTGGCGAGCCCGGCGACACCTATGCGGCCGGCATGGAGCAGGCCTGCGAGGAGGGCGACTGCAGCGTGGTGCTCGTCTCGGCCGATCCCGCTCCCCCCGACAAGGGCGACAACACCTGGGTCTTCCAGGTGATCGACGGTGACGGGGCCCCCATGACCGATCTCTCCCTCGTCGAGATCGAGCCGTACATGCCCGAACACGACCACGGGACGAACCCTCTCACCTTCCCGGCCACGGCCGACGACACGGGCGAGACCTGGACCAGCGACACCTTCAACCTCTTCATGGGCGGTCTGTGGGAGATCCGCGTCCACGCCACCTCCGGCTCGGATGACGCTGCCGAGACCCACACCGCCATCTTCACGTTCTGTGCCGAGGCCTAGACCGGGCTCCGGAGCAGCCTTGTCGGAGCGTCTCGTGTTCCTCGGGCTGGTGGTGCTGCTCGCAGCCTGCAACGACGATGCCGGCGACACAGCTGTGGGCGCCTGCATCGACGACGTGGAGCTCGACTGCGAGGCGTTGGTGGAGCCGGCCTGGGAGCCGGTCTTCACCCAGGTGCTGCAGCCCTCTTGTGGTGTGGGCGGAACGACCTGCCACGGGGCCACCGGCGGCCAGGGTGGCATCGACTTCACCGAGGCTGCCCGCGCGCATGCCATGCTCACCGACGACGACGAGGGAGACGCCTACGTGATCCCAGGCGACGCCGCCTGCAGCGAGCTCATCGTGCGCCTCGACACTTCCGATCCCGACATTCTCATGCCACCAGGGGCCGCCCTGTCGGCCGAGGCACGCTGTGCTGTGCGCCTGTGGGTAGACGCCGGGGCGCCGGAGTGACACGGACCCTCATCCTGCCCATGCTCATGGTGGCGGCCTGCACCGACAAGGACCCGGAGCCCGTGGTCTATGAGCTCACAGGCGACGAGCTCCACGATCCGGAGAACTGCATCGAGTGCCACCCGGCCCACGTCGAGGAGTGGTCGGGCAGCATGCACGCCTACGCCACCGAGGACCCCGTCTTCCAGGCCATGAACGCCCGCGGCCAGCGGGAGACGAACGGCGAGCTGGGGGACTTCTGCGTCAACTGCCACGCCCCCATGGCCGTGCGCGAGGGCTACACCCAAGACGGCACCAACCTCGACGAGATCCCCTCCCATCTCCGGGGGGTGGGCTGTGGCTTCTGCCACCTGGTCGACGGAGTAGACGACGACCACAACGCGGAGCTGAGCCTGGCCACCGACGAGGTGATGCGCGGCCCGTACACCGATCCCACAGAGAACACGGCCCATGCCTCGGCCTGGAGCCCGCTGCAGGACCGCACTCAGCTCGAGAGCGCCGACGCCTGCGGCACCTGCCACGACATCATCACGCCCGCTGGTGTGCACCTGGAGCGGACCTACCTCGAGTGGCGGGACAGTCAGTACTCGGTCCCCGAGGCGGGCCTGCAGCAGACCTGCGGCAACTGCCACATGGACGGCCGCGACGACGTGGCGGCCGAGTACGACGGCGTCCCCCTGCGTCGGGTCCACGGCCACGCCATGCCCGGTGTGGACGTGGCGCTCACGCCCTGGCCGCAAGCGGACGAACAGCTCGCCGCCGTCCAGAGCGCCCTCGACTCCACCGTGCTCGTCCAGCTCGAGGTCTACGACGCCGGCGTGGGCATGGGCGTCATCGTGTTCCTCGACAACGTGAGCGCGGGTCATGGCTTCCCCAGCGGTGCCGCCCACGACCGTCGCGCCTGGCTCGAGCTCGTCGGCTACGACGAGGCCGGTGAGGTCATCTGGTCTTCGGGGCTGGTGGGCGAAGACGAGAAGCTCCGGGACTACGTGGCAGAGGACCCCCAGCTCTGGTGGTTCGGCGATCGCACCTACGATTCCGCTGGCGAGGAGGCCCACATGTTCTGGGAGGTGGCCTCGGTCGAGAGCCAGCCCCTGCCGGCCCCTTCCCGCTACGACCCGGGCACCGAGGGCTGGGTCGACTCCCACCAGAGCCGGACCTTCACCATGACGGGCGCCTTCCCGGCCCGCATCTCGGCGCGGATCCGCATCCGCCCGGTGGGCCTCGACGTGCTGGAAGACCTCGTCGAGTCGGGCGACCTGGACCCATCTGTGGTCGAGTCCATGCCCACCTTCACCCTCGCGGCGTCCGAGACGGAGTGGGTGGCCGACAGCGACGAGTGATAGCCGGGCGCCATGCGTCCCATCCTGTTCTCGATCGGCTCACTCCAGGTCCCCGCCTACGGGGCCGCGCTCATGGCGGCCTTCCTGTTCGCCATCTTCTGGACCGCCTGGAAGGCGCCGACCCGGGGCACCACGGCCGACCACCTCTACAACCTCGGCTTCATCGCCGTCGGCGGCGGCATCATCGGCGGACGTCTCGAGTACGTGCGTACCCACTGGCACGACAAGTTCGCCCACGATCTGGGCCGCATCGTGGAGATCTGGGACGGGGGCCTGGTCTTCTACGGTGGCTTCGTGCTCGGGATGGCTGGAGCCGTGGCGTGGAGCCACTGGCGCAAGCAGTCCGTGCTCGGGGTCTTCGAGCTGGCGGGCATCTCGATCCCCATCGCCATCGGCATCACGCGGCTGGGCTGCTTCGGAGCAGGGTGCTGCTACGGCGAGATCGCCGACGTGGCCTGGGCGGTGAGCTACCCGCTCGAGAGCCAGCTCGCGCCCGGCGACATCCCGCTGCACCCCACCCCGCTCTACGAGACCGCCTACACCTGGGCCATCGCGCTCGTGGTCTGGCTCTACAGCAAGAGCCCGCTGTGGAGACGTGAGGGCGAGGGGTTGTTCCTGTTCGTGGTGCTCTACGCCATCGCCAGGAGCATCAACGAGACCTTCCGCGCTGACGCCGAGCGGGGCTACATGATCGAGGGCGTGCTCACCAACGGTCAGGGCACCTCGCTCATCCTCGTGGTGCTGGCGGTCGTGGCCTGGCGGTGGGTGCGCCGGCTGCCCCCTCGGGTCATCCCGCCGACAGCCGGGTGAGCGGCGCCACCTCGACCCGACCGTCCGGTGGAGCGACCAGAGCGGGCTGACAGGAACTCCTCCGACCGACTACGGTGCAACCTTGCTCAGGAGGGCCCATGCGCCCGGTGTCCTGCCTCGGTCTGCTGTTCCTCGGCTCGTGTGCGATCTCCGAGGAGACTGCCTCCTTCGACCCTGACTCCATCACCGCCGGCGACTGCCCCGGGCCCGGCTACGCCACGGCGCGGATCATGGACGCAGACGATGCCCTCCCGGGCCACACGGCGGTGGGCACGGCGGGCGATCTGATCCTCGCAAACCACCACGCCGCCTACGTGATCACCGAGCCCGACAAGGGATCGACCTACTACCACTACGGCGGCATCGTGGCGGATGCGGTCTCCATGGACGGCTGCCGGGTCAACGGTGAGGACAAGCTCGACGAGGTGGGCATCATCCTCGCCGAGGTGCAGCTCGAAGACTACGCCTCGTCGGTGCTCCGAGCCTTCCGTGGGGAGACGGCGGAGGTGCTCAACGACGGCAGCGATGGCGAGGCTGCCGTGGTGCGGGTGACGGGCACCGACGACTTCTACTGGCTGGTCGAGTACACCCTGGTGAAGGAGGCCTACACCAGCGACGGCGTGGCTCGCGGCCTGAGCGAGCCCTTCGGCCTCGAGGTGGTGGTCGACTACATCCTCGAGCCCGACAGCCCGGTGCTGCGCGCCGAGATGGCGGTGACCAACGTGGGTGAGGTGGACCGCTCGCTCGTGGCCGCCTCTCTGCTCAGCTTCGGCCACACCATGGACACCCACGGCTACTCCCCGTACACGCTCGAAGCCTTGGGCCTCGACCTCGACTACGGCATGCCCTTCCTCGTGGCCTCGGATGGCGAGGACGCCATCGCCTACGGTGTGGAGGACGGCAGCCTGGCCTACCTGGGCATCGGCGGCATCGACATCGCCATCGATGTGTCGCAGGCCCTGACCAGCCCCATCGCCGTGGGCCCGGGAGACACCGATCGCCGCGCGTTCTTCCTGAGCGTGGGCGAGGGGGGCGGCGGTACGGCCACCGAGGACCTGGCCGAGGCCAACCCGGTGCCCATTCCCGACGTCAGCTACACGCTGGGCTGGGCGACGGGTCAGGT
>JAERSX010000626.1 GCA_016845285.1 Deltaproteobacteria bacterium
CTACGAGACCGATGCCGATGGCTACGTCATCTTCTCGGGACCGGCGCGCTTCCCCTGTGTGCTGGGGCACGAGTACGCAGGCGAGGTGGTGGCGCTGGGTAGCGGCGTGCAGGACCTTCGCGTGGGCCAGCTGGTGACAGCCGAGGGAATGCTCTACTGCGGCGTCTGCGAGGCCTGCCGCAAAGGACGCCCCAACCAGTGCGACCGCCTCGACATGGTGGGCTTTTCCTCGGCGGGGGCCTACGCCGAGCTCATCAGCGTGAACGAGAAGCACTGCTGGTCCATCGACGGCGTGGCCGAGGCCATCGGCGATGCCCAGCTGGCCTGTGAGCTCGCAGCGATGGTCGAGCCGGTGGGCTGCTCCTACAACGGCATGTTCGTGGCTGCCGGCGGCATGTTTCCTGGGAGCCACGTCGCCGTCTTCGGCTGCGGCCCCATCGGTCTGGGCGCAATCGCCCTCGCGCGTACCGCTGGAGCCGCGACCATCGTGGCCTTCGATCTCTCCGCCCCCCGCCTGGCCGTGGCCCGTGAGATGGGAGCCGACGAAGCGTGGGATGTCTCCGAGCTCGGCGAAACCGGCGGACAGGCCGACGACATCATGCGTCGCATCTCGAAGGGATGGGGCAGCGACATGGTCGTGGAGGCAGCAGGAGCCGCCGTTCAGACCATGCCCGCCATCGAACGTGCCCTCGCCCCGGGAGGCAAGGTCGTGTACCTGGGACGGACCGGCGAGCGGGCGCCCGTCATGCTCGATGCCCTCGTGTCTGGCGCGTCCGCCATCGTCGGCGCGAGGGGCCACGCAGGCGGAGGGGTGTACCCTCATGTCATCCGGCTCCTCGAGCACCAAAGACTGTCGATCGCACCGATGATCACTGCCCGCATGCCCCTGGAACAGGCCGCCCCTGCGGTGGCCCGCAGCAGTACACGCCAAGATGCAAAGATCATGCTCCATCATGCACACTGAAGAACAGGTTCAACGCCCACTCATGAAAACTTCCAGACCGCCGCAGATACGGGCCTACCAGACTGTTGAACGATTCGTACATCAGATCCGCCGCCACTCCGCCCTAGGCCGCGTTGACCCGCTCCCTGAGCCCGTGGTACCAATCGGCAACGACCTTCGGGGAGAATGCCTCTAAATGGCCCTTGCTATCGGGATCGATCTCGGTACGACCAACAGCTGTGCCGCCATCATGGACGCCGGCACGCCTCGGGTGATCTCCTACAAGGGAGGTCAGTCAACAATCCCGTCCGTCTTCGCTATTGACGAACACGGGAACCGTCTGGTCGGACACGAAGCCAAGCAGCAGGCTCAGCTGAACCCGACCAACACGGTGATGGCTGCCAAGCGGCTCATTGGTCGGAACTTCCACAGCAAGACCATCGACAAGGTCCGGCAGATCTTCACCTACGAGATGATGGAGGGGGACAACTCCGAAGTCCTCATCAAGGTGAAAGACCAGGTCTTCACGCTGGAGCAGATCAGCGCGGCAATCCTCCGACGCATCAAGGAAGTCGCCGAAGACGCCTTGGCCGACGAGATCGATCAGGCCGTGATCACTGTCCCCGCCTACTTCAACGACCGGCAGCGCCAGGCCGTTCGGAACGCCGGCAAGCTCGCCGGGCTCAAGGTGCTCCGCATCCTCAACGAGCCCACTGCTGCCGCCCTCGCGTACGGCCTGGGCAAGAACCTGAGCCAACGAATCGCCGTGTACGACCTCGGCGGTGGCACCTTCGACATCTCGGTCATCGACATCAAGGACCGGATCTTCGAGGTCATCGCCACCGGCGGAGACACCTTCCTCGGCGGCGTCGACTTCGACGATCGGCTGATGCAGTACGTCCTGGAGAAGTTCCTCAAGGACCACAACGTGGACCTCGCCTGGGACCGCGTGGCCATCCAGCGCATCCGGGACGCCGCAGAGGCGGCGAAGATCGAGCTCTCCGGCGTCAGCCGCGCACACATCCACATCCCCTACATCGCCAAGGGCGACGATGGGACGCCTCTCGATGTGGACCTGGACGTGCCTCGCGAGCTCCTCGAGAAGCTCACCGGCGACCTCGTCGACCGAACCCTGAGCACCTGCGACCGAATCTTCCAGGAAGCCGGCACCGAGAAGCACCAGGTAGACGAGATGCTCCTCGTCGGCGGCCAGAGCCGTATGCCCCTGGTCCAGAGGAAGATCACCCAGTTCACGGGCAAGCCCCCGTGCAAGGGCGTGCACCCCGACGAGGCCGTGGCCATCGGTGCAGCCATCATGGCGTACTCGTTGTCCAACGTGAACGCCAACGACGTCACGCTGCTCGACGTGTTGCCGATGCCCATCGGCATCAACAAGGTCGACGGCACGATGCACGTGCTGTTCCAGAAGAACCAGCCGCTGCCCGACTACAAGACCCGCACGCTGACGACCTCGAAGGCCAACCAGCGCTCGATCATGCTCCGCATCTACCAGGGCGAGAGCCGACTGGTGAAGGAGAACGAGCTCCTCGGAACGTTCGTCTTCTCCGGCATCCGCCCGGCCGAGAAGGGTCAGGTACAGATCGAGGTCACCTTCCACATCGACT
The DNA here is from genome assembly GCA_016845285.1 of Deltaproteobacteria bacterium. Lineage (GTDB taxonomy): Bacteria > Myxococcota_A > UBA796 > UBA796 > UBA2385 > BH17. The sequence continues at coordinate 2,569 of JAERSX010000626.1, forward strand.
CGGAAGGCATCCTCAACCTCACAGCTCGGGACAAGCAGACGGGCCAGACCGTCGAGTCCACACTCAAGCTGAGCAAGGGACCCAAGCGGAAGCGGAGGAAGGGGCAGAAGGCATCGCGCAAGCCGGCACCTGCACCGAAGCCCGCCGCGAAGCCCGCCGCCCCGACGCCGCTCAACATGCCGACCTCAGGCCTCGCACGGAACATCGGCGGAGGAGGCCCGGACAAGGCACGTACCGAGCCGCCAACCCCCGAGACGGCGAAGACACAGCAGACAAAGCCTGTCACCTCCCCCGGCGCGAAGACCGAGCAGAAGCAAGCCAGCACAGCTCAAGAGCGTATTTCCACCGCACGTCGCGATCCCAAGCCCGGACTGATGTCCAAGATCATGGGCTTCTTCAAGGGTCTGTTCGGCGGCTGAGCCAGAGCGACCGCCAGAGAGCGGCGCTCCCCCCGGGGTCCCCTCATGTCCCTGGCACACGTCGATGTGGTGCTCGTCAGACCCCGTCAATCGGGCAACATCGGCGCCGTGGCCCGCGCCATCGCCAACCACGGCCTCGGTCACCTCATCTTGGTGGCCCCCCCCGCCTTCGACCCGGATCGCGCACGGTGGATGGCACCCGGTGCCCACGACGTGATCAACCAAGCCCTCTTCGCGCACACCGTGGCCGAGGCGGTGGGTGAACACACCGACGTCGTGGCCACGTCGGCCCGCCGTCGGAAGTGGAACTGGCCCCACGTCAGCACGTCGGAGCTCGCGGACGTCGCCCTCACGCAGCGTGGTCGCCTGGCGGTCCTGTTCGGTCCCGAGGACTCAGGACTGACCAATGAAGATCTCGCCCTGGCTCGCAGCGTGCTCGTCCTTCCCACCGCCCCCCACGCCTCTCTGAACCTGTCGCAGGCAGTCGTGGTTGTGGCCGCTCAGCTGCTCGCGCGGGCCAGAGCCGCCGGTGAAGGCCCCCCCGGCCCCAGCCGTCAGCGGCCCCGAAGAGGGGGCAGAGGCCGCACTGGCCAGCCACCGCCTAGCGAAGTGCCGGCGCCTGTCGCTGAGGTGATGGCGCTGGTGGACGAGTCCATGCCGCTCATCGACGACACCACCTACCTGCGCGGACGGTCGCCCGAGCAGGTGCAAGGCACGCTGTACCGCCTGTTGCAGCGGGCCACACCCAGCCGACGGGAGCTCAACATCCTTCGCGGATTGATTGCCAAATTCGCCTGGCGAATGGGTCGCGACAGCTGACAGTGCGGGTCTTGGACCAGACCCCTCAGCTGTCGGGGCCAACGGGCAGCTCGGTGGTGACCGTCCACTCGTCGCCACGCACGTACACACCCCAGACAGCGGTGGGCGTGCTGGACAGGTCAGCGGTGTCCTCAGCGCTCTCGAATTGAAGCTGCTCGGCATCCACGGTGGTCAGGCTCACCTCCTGGCCATCGATACGTCCCGTCCAGGCCAACGTGCCCGAGCTCGGAGCGTAAGCCACCGCCCGATCGAAGCGCACGCCCGATGTGAGCTCGGAATCTGCGGGCAGATCGACCGTGTGGGAGCGCTCAGAGAGATCGATCCAGCGTGCAGTCCCCGTCACCCGAGCGTCCTCGATTGTGCAACCGGACTGGACCCGGAAGCTCGTGCGCCCGAACGCATCCGGCTCCGTGGCACTGTCGTCATTGCCCTCTGGGTCCAGCACAATGATCGATGCGTTGAAGTCACCAGCATCGTCCTGACTGGTCGCGATCTGCAGCCGGACCTCTTCCCGCTCGGCGAGATCGACACCCTCGATGGTGGCCTCCACCAGCCCACTCTCCGACACCTTGATGGTCCGCACCACCGGTGAGCCCAAGGCGAGCACCAGAGACTGTGCCAAGGGGGGCACATCGCCCAGGCTGAGCGCCGCCCACTGACCGGTCGCGCGATCCAGACAGAGCTCCTCAGACATGCTCGCCAGCATCAGGGTGGCGGTGGTCATGGGAGCGGCACGGGTCACGGCCTCCTCCGCCCAGGCCTCAGCGAGTCGGGACAGGGGCGGACCATCGTCGACCGCACAAGCCACCATCAACAGGGCGCTCGCGGCGAGTCGCCTCATGCCACACCGCCGTCGAGGAGTGCGAGCAAGCCAGCCTCGTCGAGAACCGGCAGCCCCAGCTTCTGGGCCTTGCTCAGCTTGCTACCCGCGCTCTCGCCGGCCACCAGGTAGTCGGTCTTCTTGGAGACGGAACCGCTCACCTTGCCCCCTTGGGCCTCGATGAGCTTCTTGGCATCGCCACGCGTCATGGTGGGCAGGGTACCGGTCAGGACAAAGACCTGTCCCGCAATACTGGAGTCCGTAGGGGGAGGAGCCGGAGCCGCGATGGGCTCGAAACGGAGCCCCACCGCACGAAGGCGCCCGAGCTCGGCACGATTTCCCTCGGTGTCGAACCAGGCGCGCACCCCCTGTGCGACCTCGTCCCCGATACCGTGGACGGCGCGCAGAGAGTCGAGGTCGGCAGCCACGAGAGCGTCGAGGGTGACGAAGGCGCGGGCGAGATCTCGGGCTGTGGACGTCCCGACGTTGGGAATGCCGAGGGCGACCAGGCAGCGGTCCAGGCCTTGGCCACGACTCTGGTCCAGAGCGTCCAACAGGTTCTGCGCCGACTTGACGGCCATGCGCTCGAGGTCGGCGAGAGTCTCCAACTCCAGCCGGTAGAGGTCGCTGGGCGCGGCGACGAGGTCCCGTTCAACCAGCTGCGCGACCAGCTTTTCGCCGAGGCCTTCGATGTCGAGCGCGCCCCGGCTCGCGAAGTGCTGGATGGCACCGGCGACCTGACCACGACAGCCGAGACCGTTCGGGCAGGACACGGTGGGGTTGGGATGTGGATCGTGAGCCTTGAGCTCCTTGCCCGCTGCACGGTCGGCGTCCCGCTTGACCTCTTCCGGCGAAGGGACGCGCACGAGCTCTGTTCCACACACCGGACAGACTGTTGGATAGTCCACCAGGGAGAGCAGCTCGCGGCCATCTGTCGGAATCACACGCCCAACGCGGGGAATCACATCGCCAGATCGGTAGATCTCGAGACGGTCTCCGATGCGCAGTGGTGCGCCGTCGAGCCCACGGTGGCGCACGCGACCCGCCTCTTCCCACTCCACGCGCGGATACCGAATGTGGCGCTCGTTGTGGAGCGTGATGTTGCTCACAGTCACCCCGCCGACCCGTGCAGGCGACACCTTTGCTACCGGCGTGACGTTTCCCGTGCGACCGACACTGAACTCCACACGCTCGAGCACCGTCTGAACCCGTGGCGGGGGGTACTTGTATGCGGTGGCCCAGCGTGGGCTGCGGGTGAGAAAACCCAGCGTCTCCTGTAGCTCCACACTGTCTACCTTCACGACTGCGCCGTCGATCTCGTAGTCCAGGCCTGGGCGTAGTTCCTGCACCCGATCGACTGCCGCGATGACCTCATCGATGCCGCGGCACACCACATTGTGGGGGTTGACCTTGAACCCGAGGCGCGTGAGCTCCGAGAGCAGGGCTGAGTGGGTTGGCGCAATGTCGACGCCGATCCCTTCCCCAGCCGAGTGGGCGAAGAACATCAGCGGACGCTTGGCCGTGACGGTGGAGTCGAGCTGACGAATTGTGCCAGCAGCCCCATTTCGAGGGTTGTCAAAGGGCTTCTTCCCCGAGGCCGCACGGCGCTCGTTCATCGCGAGGAAGCCAGGCAGATCGTAGAGCACCTCGCCCCGCACGGAGAGGTAGGGCGGAGGATCGCCGCTCAGCCTCAGAGGGATCGTGGCCACGGTGCGGAGATTGTGGGTGACGTCTTCGCCCACCGTGCCGTCGCCGCGCGTGCCTCCCCCCACAAGCACCCCGTCCTCGTACACGAGCTCGATGGCCAGCCCATCCAGCTTGGGCTCCACGATGTAGGAGATGACGAGGTCGTCGGCGTACCCCGACCGATTCAGTTCCAGGCGAATGCCACCGGTCACCCGTCCCTTGTCGTCCTTCTTCTCCTGGAAGTCCCTCAGGTCCTGTGGGGAGAAAGCATTGCCCAGAGAGAGCATCGGCACCCGGTGTGGGAAGGGCACCAACCCATCGATGGGCGCGGCTCCCACGCGGTGGGTGGGGCTGTCGGGCTGCTGGAGCTGAGGGAAGCGCCCTTCCAGAATCTCCAGCTCCTTGTAGAGCAGGTCGTACTCTCGATCCGAGATCTCAGCCGCGTCGAGCTCATGGTACAGCCGGCTGTGGTGATTCAGCTCGGCTGTGAGGGCCACCACGCGGCTGCTGGCCTCCGCCTGCACCATGGTCTCCCAGCGATGTCTGCGCTGCTCCAAGTCGCGTTCGGTCACGGGCGCTCCAGGCTGACAGGGGCCAAGATCCTAATGCCCTGGCCTCCTTGACGAGGCCAACGACCTTACCGAGGTGTGTCCACTGGGCCACCAGTTGCCGTCAGGGGTGGATTGCCCACTTCACGGAGACGACAGCGCTCTCAATGCGACCGCCGCCAGCCAGTGCAGCCGCCTGAAGCCTGGCCACCAAAGGGCCAAGGCTGAGCCTCGTCTGATTCATGAGGGTCGCAGAGCGAACACCGGCCAACAGAGAGATCCAACGACAGCACCCCCGACCGCGTGAGCGGCCGGGGGTGTGTCTTCCCTCCCGGAGGAGGGTGGCACCGGTGTTGTCCGGCGAGTCCCCTTCAGAGGTTTTGGCTTGCGTCGCTGAGCCCAGCCCTGAGCTCCTTCC
>JAERSX010000627.1 GCA_016845285.1 Deltaproteobacteria bacterium
ATCGGCGTGGGCGGCCTCCCAGCGGCTCAGGTGGGCCGAGATGGCCTCGAGGGCAGCTGCGTTCTCGTCGGTCTCGCGCGGGTAGACGGCCCGCCAGCTGCCATAGCTCACGGCGCTCTCGTGAAAGCCACTGCGGTCATCGAGCTTGAGGATGAAGGACTGGCCCGTGCCGTCATCTGCGTCCAGATCCAGGCGGCTGCCGTCCCGCTTCAGCTTCTCGGTGAGGACGTAGATCCCCCGGTCCTCGCCGTTGAGGGAGAGCGTGCAGAACGCGGCCTCTGCAGCGGTACGGCTGCCCACCGCCAAGGGGCCGGCCGCCGTGTCGATGCCCTCGAAGCTCGAGAACAGGTCGTACAGCATCTTGTTCCGGAAGAGCGCCCGGTCGATGTAGGCACCGTTCAGGATCCAGTCGCTCTCAGCGCCCATGCCCAGCAGGTCCACCTCGAGCTCGTCGCCAGACGCAATGAGCGCCAGGTCCATGCGGATGTCCGAGCTCGTGGGCCCCACCTGGTGCACCTCGACAGCCAGGGTGTTCTCGCCCTCGACGAGCAGCGCCGCATCGAAGCTGGCCGCCGCCGGCGTGGTCTCGTCGTCGCCTCCGATGGTCTCCGTGGCGTAGTCGCTGGGGCCGGCGTCCTCGTCGAGGTGGGATCGGAGGATCTCGGTGCCGTTGAGGTACACCGCGGCGCCGTCATCACGCAGCACCGAGACGAGGAACTGGTCGACGGTGCCCGCCGGCAGGGTCGCGGGGTCGTAGCTGAACGTCGTCCGAAACCACGTGGTGGGGTGCTTGTCGTCTGAGTCCCCACCGTAGGAGACCTCGGTGGACACGGAGTCGCCGTAGCCCAGGGGCGCGGGGCCGCTGGCCCAGTCGCCGTCCTCGAAGTCGGGCTCGGTCCAGCCCACACCGGGGAAGGCGCCGTCGTCTTTGTAGCGCCAGGTGGTGCCCATGGGCAGCACCTCGGCGATCCAGGCCCGTAGCTCGAGTCCGTACTGTGGCTTGGGGAACGAGAGGGAGGAGCGGCCACGCAGCTCCACGCCAGCCGCGCCGTCGTAGAGCGCAATGCCGTCGCCGCTCACGATGGACAGAGAACAGGCCTGCTTGGGGTCGTCGGCGATGGGGTCATCGCAGCTCAGCTCGGCAGTGCAGAGCAGGCTGGGGTCGCCCGGACCTGGATCCTCCACACCGGGAACCTCCTCGATCTCGTCGGAGGGCTCCGCCGAGTCACCTGCGGGCGTCAGATCTCCCGAGTCGGTGGCGGAGTCGAGGGCCGAGTCAGCACCATGGGACGACGAGGGCCCAGGGCCGACCGGCTCCGGCCGACACCCCATCACCACCAAGATCAGCAGTCCGCGACGCACCACTGCACCTTAGCCGGGTGTGCGCAGGGTCCAGAGGGGATAGCCGGCACCCATGGTCGGCCCTGTTGTCACCCGCGGCCTCGTGCTCAAGTGGTTGCTTGGCTTCGGGCTCATGTTCGGCGCCATGGGCGTGGTGCTCAACATCTGGAAGGCCGAGAGCATCGCGCTGGCCGTTGCCTTCGTCGAGTCTCTGGGCGGGCCGGGCGTCTCCCTGGCCTTCTTCGTGCCCGACGCCATCCCCGTGCCCATCCCCCACGACCTCTTCAGCGCAGCCGGCATGGTGGGCGGCCTCGGCTTCTGGGAGATCGTCGCCTTCGCCCACGTGGGCTCCATCACGGGTGGCTGCGTGGGCTTCGCCATCGGCCGCCGGCTGGCCCACACCTCCTGGTTCCGCAGCGTGATGGCCGGTCGGGGCGCCAAGGCCGATCAGATCGTGCGCCGCTACGGCGACGTCGGCATCTTGGTGGGGGCCCTCACACCCTTGCCTTACTCGCTGGTCTGCTGGGCCGGCGGCGCGCTGGGAATGGGCTGGGTCCGCTTCCTGCTCGTGTCCCAGGTCCGCGTGCTGCGCATCGCCGCCTACCTCTGGGCCATCGAGACCGGCATCCTGGAGCCCTTCATCCTCCCCGAAGACTGATCCCGCATCCTCGACGGACCAGCCTGGCGCTCATCGGCCACATGTCACACTCTCGCCTGGATTGTCGGAGGTCCTATGTGGCTCGCCCTCGCCCTCACCCTCCTCGCCTGTGGTCCCCGCCAGGCCGAGCTCGAGGTCCTCGCTGAGGAAAACGCCGCGCTCGAGACCCGCGTGACCGAGCTCGAGACCCAGACCGCCGAGCTCGAGACCCGCCTGGCTGTCGCCGAGGCCAAGGTGGAGTCCTGGGACAGGCTCATGAACATGGCCATGCGCCACTTCGACAGCAGCGCTTCATCGAGCGAACAGTCCACGTCCCAGCGCCCACTCACCACCACGAGCGGCACCGAGGACACAGCGGGCTGCACCCTCCTCGAGGACGGCCGCTACCAGCTCACCGCCCCCTTCGATCCTCAAGCTCACAGCGCGAGCGTCCGCTTCGTCCCGTACATGAACGACGGCGAGCGCCAGGGCTACAGAGTCTCCGGGATCCGGCGCACCTCGTTCATGGCCACCTGCGGCTTTCGCAACGGCGACATCGTCGTCCGTCTCGGCGGGAAGGACCTCGACACCATGAACAACACCCTGGCCGCCTTCAAGGACCTGTCCGACAGCCCCGAGACGACGGTCGAGGTCATCCGCCGGCACCAGCCCAAGACATGGCAGATCCTCGCAGCCACCGAGGGCACCGAGACCGGAGGCTCGGGCAACTGAGTCGAGCGGGTTGGCGCTCATCGGCCAGCTGTCAGTCGCGCCCCGGAATTGTTGGAGGCCCCATGTGGCTCACGCTCGCCCTCTTCGCCTGTGCTCCCCACCAGGCCGAGCTCGACGCCCTCGCCGAGCACAATGTCGACCTCGAGACCCGCCTGGCCGAGCTGGAGACGCGGAACGCCGACCTCGAGTCCCGGCTGGCCTCCGCAGAGGCCACGGTGGAGTCCTGGGACACGCTCCTGAGCCTCGCCACGCGCTCCATGACCCGTGATTCCGACCCCAGCGAGCAGTCCACACTCCAGCGCCCCGCGCCCACGCCGACCGACACCGAGGACACGGCGGGCGACTGCATCTTCATCGAGAAGGGCCGCTACCAGCTCACGGCCCCCTTGGACATCACCGCTCACGCCTCGAGCGCCCGCGCCTTCCCTCACCTGAAAGACGGCGAGCCCCAGGGCCTCAAGATCGTCGGGGTTCGGAGCGGCTCGCTCCTGGCCACCTGCGGCTTCCGCAGCGGCGACATCGTCCTCAGCGTCGGCGGGATGGAGCTCAACGGCGTGAGCAGTGCCATGACCGCCTACCAGGAGCTGACCGGCAGCCCCGAGGTGACCGTCGAGGTCATCCGCCGGGGCCAGCCAAAGACATGGCAGATCCTCGCAGCCCCCGAGGACACGGAGCCCGCAGGCTCGGGGGACTGAGTCGCGCAGGCTGGCGCTGGGGCGCTGCGGGTGCGACCCTTCCAGCGGCGACCCTGGAGGACCAGATGCGCGCAGCGACGTGGCGGACCCTCGCGTGGATTCCCCTGCTGACCCTGGCCTGCTCAGGTGACAAGGACGGTGAAGAGGACAGCGCCACTCCCCTGAGCGACGAAGACGATGGCGACGAACAGGACGACCTCTCCGACATCGACGGCGACGGCTACACCACCAGCGATGGCGACTGCAACGACGGCGACGCTGCGGTGCACCCCGACGCCGAGGAGGCCTGCAACGGCGTCGACGACAACTGCGACGGCGAGGTGGACGAGGGCGTGAGCACCGCCTGGTACCAGGATGCCGACGGCGACGGCTACGGAAACCCGGAAGCCAGCGTGGTCGCCTGCGAGGCCCCCGCCCAGATGGTCGACGATGCCAGCGACTGCGACGACCTCGACGCCAGCGTGAGCCCCGATGGCGTCGAGCTCTGCAACGAAGCCGACGACGACTGCGACGGCGACATCGACGAGGACGCCACCGACGGCGGCCCCTGGTACCACGACGGCGACAGCGACAGCTACGGCGATCCCGACAGCTACGAGACCACCTGCGAGCAGCCGAGCGGCACGGTCACCGACGACTCCGACTGCGACGACGACGA
>JAERSX010000628.1 GCA_016845285.1 Deltaproteobacteria bacterium
CCTGCCCTGCCTTGTCCCCACATCCCACGAGGATCATGCCGATTCCCAGGACCATCCACACGCGTCGAGCCAACGGAACCTCGCAGACAGCAAGTCTACGCAGACCCTCTTCCCCCCGCCAAGAGAGTCCCTCGCCACATCCCATCCAGATGCCTTGGTGAGGAGAGGGCCGAACCGTCGCGCCCGGAGAGGGCCGACGACGACATGCACCCACTGGAGCAGGCGGGGTTGGAACGCGCCCTTGCTGCTGCGGCCTGGAGAGCCGCTCAGGCCTCGTAGAGCGCGGCGATCTCCGTGGCGTACTTCTCGTTCACCACGTTGCGCTTCACCTTCATGGTGGGGGTGATCTCGCCACTCTCCACGGTGAAGTCCACGGGCAGCAGGGTGACCTTCTTGATGGTCTGGTAGCGAGCCACCTTGCTGTTGCAGCGTTCCTCGACCTGGGCCATCACCCAGGCGTGGACGGCATCCTCCTGCGTCATCGCCTCAGAGCTGCCGGCCTGGGCCTCGCTCAGGCCGATCCGGGCTGCCAGCTCGGCGAGGACCTCGTCATCGAGGGTGAGCAGGGCTGTGAGGTAGGGCTTCTGATCGCCCACCACCACGGCCTGTGACACACCGAAGATGGACTTGATGTAGCCCTCCATCTCGGCCGGAGCGACGTTCTTGCCCCCCGCCGTGATGAGCAGATCCTTCTTGCGACCGGTGATCTTGAGGTGCTCCCCATCGAGCGCGCCCAGATCGCCCGTGTGCAACCAGCCGTCTTCGTCGAGGAGCTCGGCGGTCTTCTGGGGCTGGTGGAGGTAGCCCCGCGTCATGTTCCGCCCCTTGAGGAGGATCTCGTCGTCATCGGCGATCTTGATGGTCACCCCATCGAGGGCGGTGCCGACGCTGCCGAAGCTGGGCTTGCCGTGTACGCCCAGCGTCGCCAGCCCGGTGGTCTCGCTCATGCCGTAGCCCTCGTAGATGGTGATGCCCAACGACGCGAAGAACTCCAGCGTGGACACGGAGATGGGGGCCGCGCCGGTGCCGGCCACGAGCACATTCTCGAGACCGAGCGCACTCTTGACCTTGGAGATCACGAGCTTGTTGGCGAGGTTACGCGAGAAGCTCTCGGAGCGAAGGCCCGTCTTGGCATCCTCCTTGAAGGCCGCCAGCTCCGTGGCCAGGGCCCACCGGGTGAGCTTGCCCTTCAGGCCGGTCACCGCCGAGAGCTTGGACTCCAGGGCGGCCTGGAACTTCTCCCAGACGCGGGGGACGCCGACGAAGAAGGTGGGACGGACCTCGACCAGGTAGTCCTTGAGCTGCTTGAGGTCGGGGCAGTAGTAGACCTCCCCACCGGAGTCGAGGTGGAAGAAGGTGGTGAACAGCTGCTCAGCCACGTGGCAGAGCGGCAGGTAGGAGACCGTGCGGTAGGCGTCCGGCTGCCGGTAGAAGGGGAACCGATCGAGGCAGGAGATGGCCATCATCACCATGCCGCCGTGCTCGAGCTGCACGCCCTTGGGGGTGCCCGTGGTGCCAGAGGTGTAGATGAGCAGGGCCGTCTCGTCCTCGCTCAGCTCACTGAGCCGCTTGTCGAGCTCGGTCTCGGCTTGGGCCCGTCCAAGCTCGAGGAACTCGGCGAACGAGATGATCTTGACGGCCTCTGACTCGGCCCCGAGGTCGTCCATGGTGATGACGGTCTGCAGCAAGGGGGTGGAGCCATCGGCCACACCCGCCAGGTACTTGTCCAGCTGCTCCTGCGTGTCACAGATGGCGATCTTGGCGCGGGAGTGAGCCACGATGAAGGCGACCTGCTCGGGCATGAGCGTGGTGTAGATGGGTGCGGGAGCACCACGACAGGCCATGATGCCGAACTGGCAGAGCGACCACTCCGGCCGATTGTTGGCCACGATGGCGACGCAGTCTCCGACCTCGTGGCCGAGGCTGAGGAGCCCACACGCCACGGCACGAACGTCTTCCCAGTACCGCTTCCAGGTCCAGGTGTTCCACTCGCCAGGCGATGACCTGCCGTGAATCGCAGGACGGTCGGGGGTACGTTCGGCCCAGTCGGCCAGCTGGTGCACAAGGGTGTGTCGCGAGCCCATTTGGCTGCCTCACTGTGGGGGAAAACAGAGGTCTATCCTCGCGCTCCTCGGAGGTCCAAGAGGTAAGAGAGACGGCCTGAGTCCAGCTCCCCAGGGGTGTGACGGCCACACCTCCGCGGCGATGGGGCCTGCGGACTGTTCAGCCCCACACCTCACTGCTCTGTCCAAGCTCGAACAGCAGCTGGCATGGGCAGACACGCACATCGAAGAGGACAGTGGCGACGGCGACGGTGACGACACAAGGTCATGGTGGCAGCGAGGGTGACCACCACATCGCCGACCAGGACTTCGACGAAGCGGGCGCCTTCCACCGCGGCCCCGCGGTCACTGCTGCTCCTGCAGCTCCCAGAAGCGGATGAGCTCGGCCAGCGAGAGCAGGCCAGTCGCGCCGCCGATCATGCCCTCCTCGTGCACCCCCAGATCGTCGAGGAGCGCGTAGCGCGCGATCTCGTAGTGCTCTGCGGCGTGGCCCACATCGTACTCGGCCACCCGGAGAAACCGGCCCGACTGGTAGCGGTCCGACTCTCGATTCTCGGGAACGGTGCCGTCCACCAGCATGTTGAAGACGCCCGGGGTGCCCGTGTACAGGTTCTTGCGGAAGGTGCGGCTGAAGCGGGCCAGGTCCGTCTCGTCCCAGACCCCCGCCCCGGCGTCCACGCTCGCGCGGGCGAACTCGGTCGTGATGACGGCGTGGCTGAAGTCCTCGATGTTGGTGTTGCCGCCGTTGTCCACGGTGCCGTCCGGAGCGTACGGCACCGTGGGCCAGTAGTACCAGACGTAGGCATCACCGTCGTCGGTGGTCATCTCCAGATCGACCCAGCGGGTCATGCGCTGGAGGCGATCCATGTGGCTGGCGTTGTCGGTGGCCTGCGCGAGGGCGGCCACCATTCGACCGAGGGAGGTCTGGTGGTTCACGGGCAGGATCCCACCAGCAGGAATGCCGATGAGGAAGTCAGCGTCTTCGCGGGCGCTGAACCAGCCGATCTCGTGTGTCACCCCGTCCACCTCGACGGTGTCGGTGTGCCACCGAGCGTGGTGGTACAGCAGGGTCTCCTCGCAGGCGGTGACGTAGCCCGTGGCCACGGTGTACAGGGTGCGGCCATCGCCCGCGTCGAGGGCCTGCAGGTCGGGGTCGTTGAGCACGATCTGGGCGAAGTCGGCCAAGGGGAAGCCGAGCTGGCCGCTCTCCAGCGCGAAGCCGTAGGCCTTGCCATCGTCGACGTAGAGCTCGTAGGCATTGCTCCAGATGGGGTTCGACTCGCCGCTGTAGTCGGTGTAGCCAGCCTTGTCGTCGCGCCAGGCGAGCACCGCGTCGCCGTGCAGCACGAAGAGCTGGAGCCAGGCGACGTCGCCCGTGGCCCGGTACATCTCGAGGATCGCCTCCATCACGGCGTCCTCGTTCTGCGACAGGATGGCCTGGCGGTTGTCCCAGGCGGTGTAGCCCATGCCCTCGTAGATGAACTCGTTGGCGGCGACCCAGGCGTCGATGAGCGCGAGCAGCTCGGGGTCCGGCTCGTCGGAGCCGCCGTCATCTCCTGTGTCGGAGCCACCGCTGTCGGAGCCACCACTGTCGGAGCCGCTGGTCTCGCCCGTGTCGTCGCCGACAGGCTCCTCGGTGTCTTCGACGGAGAGCTGGTAGCAGTTGCCATCGGCCCGACGCTCGAAGCCGCTGGCGCAGGGTGCCGGTTCACCACCAGAACAGCTCACACACACGCTCATGAGCATCATGCAGAACGGATGGAGGCTCTCCCGCATGGGCAGACGGTAGCTTCCGCACGCGTCGGAGAGCAACCGAGGCCACGCGCAAAGGAATGCCGTGGAGCACCGGGAGAGGCCACTTCACTGCACAGCGCCCTTCGGAACCCCCCTTCCGACACCCGATGCAGACCGCACTCTCCGCGTCCTCTCTGGCGGTGTCTTCGGCGCTCTCCAAGCGGCAGCGTGTCAGCCCCCGAGCGAGGCGAGCGCCCCCAACGTAAGGGCCACGAACGCAACGAACTGAACCCCGCGCCACTGCTTATACGAACGGACGAGGCTCTCTTCTGACTTGTTCGAGAAGAACACCCGCGTGTCATGAAAGGTGCTCATCACAGCCATTCCGTAGGCATCGACGTCGCATTGGCCTTGGGCGAACAGCTGATCCCCCCGTCGGAGCACGGTCTCCTGGTACCGGAACCGGCGGTTCATCCCGAGGAAGTTCTCGCTCGTGAGGCCGAGCTCGGCCAGGGCCGCGAGCTCCGACTCTGACGGGTCGTCGAAGGTGCCGGACGTGCCTCGTGGACCTGCGACCAGCTCGTGGTCGGCATCATCGAGGTCGACCTGACAGGTGCCCGTCCCGTCCTCGACGAAGCAGTCGCCATGGCGCGTGAGCTTGCCGCGCGTCACCCAGTGGCGGCTCTTGCCCCGCCGGACCAACTCCTCGACATGAAGGCAGAACCACACGCAGTCCTCGCCACCCATGGGAGCAGAGACGGTGGTGGACGCATCGGAGACCGTGCCCTTGATCTCATGGTGCCCCTCGGTGAGGTCTCCGATGGCGGTGGTCGGGGTGCCCTCGATCTGCCGGATCTTCAGGTGGTTCCGTCGACACACGAAGATGGCGAAGCAAGCGAGGAGGCCGAGAACGGCTGTGAGGGCTGTGGGCATGCTTCCTTCAGGTTGAGGCGCCTGGACTCTCGCACGACGGGGAAGTGAGCAGGAGGGTCAGGCGGCCCGGATGCACCGGTACAGAGTCGACATTGCGCGGACCTTCGGGAGGTGGTTCGGCCAGCGGACGACGGAACCGAGAGGTGCGAGCCACCTGCTCACACCAGCACCGGGCCCCCAGGCCGTCGCCTGAGGAGCATGAAGCCAGCGGGTATGGAGCGGGCCTCGCGCGGGCGAACGGTACCCGCTGCGAGCTTCGGGCACGGCTGGCCGCGAACGGAGACGAACGGCCGCCAGGATGCATCGACCGCACGGGGGTGACATGCAATACCTGGGTGGCCTTGCTGCGTAGAAGATCCCACGACCACAATCCAGCGGGGTAGGGTGCTCATATGCGAAGACGCGCGAAGCTGGGCAACCAAAGAGATGGGCTGACCGAAGAGGTGGGAAGCACCGCGCAGGACGGCGAAAGCGCAGGGCGCGAGGGGTACCGGCAGGCCCGTGGAAATTCGGCGAACCAGGCCCATCTCCAAGGAGGCGGCCCGACCGATGCCACCGATCTGAACGCCGCGCTCCACGCCTGCTTCGGACCGTCGATCTCGGGCATCGATCTCCAGACCGGCAGTCGCGCCGAAGCCGCGGCCCTCGGCGGAGAGGCCTTCACCGACGGACACAAGGTCCACATGGGCGGCCTGTCCCCGACGGCGGACGATCCCCACGCCCTGGAGGTCCTGGGCCACGAGGTCGCCCACGCTCTCGCCGGAGGCGGCTCAGGCGAAGAGCTGCTCTCCCGCCGCGAAGATCCCGGAGAGCAGCGCGCCGAAGACGCAGGGCGCCGATTCTCGGACTGGGTGTCCGGCGGAATGAACGATGGCGCACCCTCGCTCTCGCCTGCTCATGGCGGCAAGGCCGTGATCCACCGATTCGAGTCCGTCGAGCATCAGGACGCCGTGGATGGGGCTCTCGAGCGCGCCAGGTACAGCGATGACCCCAGCGTGGCCGAAGCCGCGAGACAGTCTTCCTCGCTCCTCGATCCGAGCGAGAAGATCATCCTGGGCAACGGTGTCGAGGTCACCCCCGGACAGATCACGGCGATGATGGGCGACTTCTACGGGATCTTCGATAAGAACGGGGACTTCAACGCCGAAGCCAGCTTCGAGCAGATGTGGAATGGCAACCCGGACGACATGCAGGCACTCCTGGCGCTCCTCGACAAGGAGAAGGGCGGAGAGGAGATCGCCCCCGACGAGTGGTCGAAGGCCCTGAAGAACCGCAAGGCCGAAGGCGACCTCAGCTACACCGACAAGAACGGGCAGCAGCAATCCCACCAGCAGCTCGGCTACCTCGACCTCGCCAGCCGCAACAGCAACCACTTCAGCACCAAGAACACGGCTGGCACCGACAACAACCTCGGCGCCTACTCGGCCTTCCACCAGATGGCGCTCGAGGAGGCACAGACCCAGTCCGGCCTGGCCGGTGATGCCCAGGACGTCAACAGGCTGCGTGCCCTCGAGTCATGCGGCATGCACTATCTGACCGACCGCCACGCCAGCGGACACACCTTCGACAAAGACGGGGTCATGCAGGCCTCCGGCTACATGGACAACCAGTGGACCTGGACCGGGCCGGCCCTGGCCATCGACGCAGCGATGGGCAAGGGGAGCACGGCCAACCTCTTCGTCAAGGCTGTGCACGACGACTGGAACGCACAGGGAATCCAGGTGGACAACACAAAGGGAGAGAGCTGGTTGGCCCAAGGCGACGGGCACTGGTTCGACGGCACCAACAGTGAGAACCGGGACCGCACCGCCCAGTCTGTCGTCACGTCCTTTGCGGAGGTCCAGTCCGTGCTCGACGGGCGCTCGAGCGCAACCGACGCCAAGCAAAAGGGCTACGGGGCCTTCGATACCGTGCCAGCGTGGAGCGACAAGCGACAGAAGCAGGCCGAGCAGTCTGCAGCGAACAAGACCTTCGCGGGAGTCGCCGCCAACCAGGGTGCCCACTATGGCCAGCTCTACGGGGAAGAGTTGTTGGTCGATCCGGCACGTGACGCCGTCGACGATCACATCCTCGATCCCATCGACGACTTCAACAATGAGTGGGCGCGGTGGGAGGAGTACCTGAAGGCAGGTGGCCGGCCGCCGTTCTGATGGGCACGCACGACACGACTGCGCCAAGGGAGCCGTCTCGACATCCGGCGCTGGGTTCGCCCCGCACCTGCTTGGTCGTGTCTGCAGTGGTCGTGGGACTGGGCCTCAGCCTGAGGGGCTGTGTCGACTGGTCGACGGTCGCCCTGCTGCACACACGCGTCGATGCCGGAGAATTCGGTGGTGGGGTTCCCGAGGAACGGCTGCCGACCGTCGCGCGCGCATCCCGGTCGTGGCAGCCAACGGTTCGCAGAGCCGCCACCCGCCTGCTGGCGCTCTCGGGTGCTCCGGCCGCCACGGAGGCACTGCTCGCGCGGGTTGGAGACGAGCGGCAACCCGAGATCTGGGCGCTAGCCGTAGAAGCGATCGAGCCCGCGAGCCGCATGGCCACCGCACTGGAGGAGCGTGGCACCTTCGTGCAGGCTCAGCTCAGCTCGACGGTTCCGACGGTCCGGGCCGCTGCACTCCGTGCCCTGCCTCACGCGGACCTGCCAGATGCCGACACTGCATGCGGGGAGGCCCTCCCCGAC
>JAERSX010000629.1 GCA_016845285.1 Deltaproteobacteria bacterium
CATCGAGGATGTGAGCCTCCGCACGACGCGGCGGACCCTGGAGACCGCCTGGACGGCCGTGGGTCAGGGGCGTGGGCGCATGGGCCCGTGGCTGGTCGCGGCAGGCGGTACCTCGGCTCTGTCGGCTCGCTTCCCCGTAGAGGTGATCGCCCTGCAGGACCGCACTGACCCCGACCCTGGTCGAGGCACACACACCGTCGCGCTCGTGCTGCCGTCGGTCTTTCTCGCCGACCACGAGCCGCCCTTCGTTGGCCGGGTGGGCAAGCGGAGGGTGGCCATGGGCGCCCCCGGCGACCAGCTGCTGCGCGTGGACGAGGCAGGTACAGCCCACACCGATGGCCTGGAGCTGGTGCTCCGACGTGGCGGGCAGCCGGCGTGGAAGGCGCGCGTCTGGGGACCGCAGGTGACCGGGAGGGTCGAGGTCCGGAGCAAGGGTGAGCTGCTGGCGGCCGACCCGGCGCCGTGAGGCCTCGAGGGCTCGGCTAGGGATCCTCGGTGCAGGACGCGTCGCACTCATTGACCCCGTCCACCGTGTTGCTGTAGCAGTCGTCGAAGCTCACGTCTTCGCAGGCGAGGGACTGGCTGCTGCCCGAGATCGTGTTGCCGGTGAAGACCGGGCTGGCGCCGTTGAGGTAGACGCCGCCCTCTCCGGCGTCGCTGACCGTCGAGTTCGTGAAGCTCAGGTCGTCCTCACCGCCCAGGGTCACGATGCCGTCGCAGTCGTTGTCCACGCGCCAAGAGCGCTCGGGAGAGCCGGGGTAGATGTTGCGCTCGGTGTCGTCGCAGTCTCCATCGGCCTCGGAGTAGCCATCGCCGTCGTCGTCGGTGGTGTCCGTGCCGTCGTTGGCGGTGCCGTCGCAGTCGTTGTCCACACCAGCTGTGGTGCTGCCCTCGTAGCTCTCGTCGGCTCCGGGGTAGCGGGTGGAGTCGGTGTCGTCGCAGTCGCCCTCAGCCACGCTGTAGTCGTCCTCGTCATAGTCGTCGTCCGTGGTCCACCAGACCCCGTAGGAGCTGGAACCGTCGACGGTCAGGCTGTCCACCGTGGCCACCGAGTCCGAGACATAGAGTCCGATGCTGCCGGCGTCGGAGATGGTGGAAGAGTCGGTGATGTCGACGGTACTGCGGTTTGCGTAGAGGCCGTAGGTGCCGGTGTTCTCGACGGTCACGCCGCTGAAGCTGGCGGTCGCTCCCTGGATGTAGATGCCTGCCTGGTCGGCGTTGCTGACCTGGAGGTTGGTGGCCTCGAGGTTGACCGCGCTTTCGTAGTAGGTGCCGTTCGAGGGGTTGAGGTGGATGCCGTTGCCGGTCTGGGCTCCGTCGACCACGACATCGTTCATGTAGATGGTCGACTCGTTGTAGTACCCGTAGCTGTAGATGGCTGAGTAGTAGGAGGAGTCGCCGCTCCCCACGTCGGTGATGCTGACGTCGTCGAGCTCGTAGGTACCGTCGTAGTTGTACGAGTAGGTCCAGAAGGCCTGGCCCTCGTGGCCCTTCACCTCGACGCCGTCCAGCACCATGCTGCAGCCGTTGCCGAAGATGGCGGCGCCCGCGTTCGTGGAGGTGTAGCCGCCCGTGTAGACGTCTCCGGTGTCGTAGACGTACTCGTATTCGTAGTCGTACGAGTAGGTCGTGCCGCTCTCGAAGGTGACATCCTCCATCTCGACGTTGGCTCCGTAGCAGCCGAGGCCGTCGCCGCCCCAGTTGCTGATGGTCACGTCGCTGATCGACACGGAGGGC
Organism: Deltaproteobacteria bacterium; assembly: GCA_016845285.1. Classification (GTDB taxonomy): domain Bacteria; phylum Myxococcota_A; class UBA796; order UBA796; family UBA2385; genus BH17. The sequence continues at coordinate 1,738 of JAERSX010000629.1, forward strand.
GTGGTGACGGAGGTGCCGTCGTCGTACAGCTGGACCTGGAGCGGGGTGGACCGGTAGCTGTCCCAGGTGTTGCTGGTGATCTCGGCATCCGAGCCGTAGATGACGATGCCCTGGTCTCCATTGCTGAAGGTGTTTCCGCTGATGACGGCGTTGCCGGTGGTGTACGCGAAGATGTCGATGGTCTGGGCGTAGTCGGTGTATGTGATGGTGTAGGTGTAGGTTTCGTAGTCGTACTCGTAGACGACGGGCTCTGTGGCCTGTGAGTCCGCGAAGGTGTTGTCCGAGATGACGATGCTGCTCTCGTAGTAGCTGTTGACCACCGGCGCGTCGGCTGGACCCGAGAAGGTGTTGCCCGTGAGCACGCTCGCCGACTGGAAGCCGATGAAGCTCGAGCACTCGTGGTTGGCGAAGTCGACACCCTCGACGGTCATGGTGCCGTCGAGGTTGACCACGCCCCAGCCTTCTCCGTCGCTGACCTGCCCGCCGAGCCAGTCGACGTTGGCCTGCACCGCGTAGACGGCGTTGATGTAGTTGATGTAGTAGCAGTCGTTGGTCTCGTCGACGTCGTCGAGGTCCTTGAGGTTTGTGACCGTCAGGTTCTCGATGTCGGCATCGATGGTCTCGATGGCCATGCCGTGCAGGCCGACGTCGTCGATGGTGATGTCGGTCAACGTGGCGTTGCCGCCGCCGTCACCCTGCACCAGCATTCCTGTGTTGTTGTAGCCACTGATGTCGATGTTGCTGGCCACCACGTCAGTGCTGGTCAGGATGATGCCGGTTCCTCCGAGACTGTCGACGCCCCATGCGTCGAAATCGAGGAAGCCCGCCTCTTCGCTGACGACGCTCGTGGTGATGTTCTCGGCGGTGATGAGATCGGTGCTGCTCGCCCACATGCCCACCCAGTAGGCGCCGGTGATGTCGAGGTCGGAGAAGCTGGCTTCGCCGTTGAACACCACGGCCCCGTAGAAGCCGCCCTCGAGCACGTCACCCGACATGGTGGCGTCGCCGTCGTCGGCGAACAGGTTCATGTAGAAGTTGTTGGACAGCGTGTTGCCGGTCGTGCTCACCGCGGCGCCGTCGTCGGCGTAGATCCCGTGGCCGTCGCTGGGATTGTCCTCGTCGGCGGGCAAGGTATCGGTGATGGTGTTGCTGTCGATGTTCACCGCGGCGCCGCCGGTGGTGTAGACGCCGTAGCCGGTGTTCCCGACCAGCTCGCTGTTGCTGATGGTAGCGGTGCCGCCGTCGACGCCGAGGCCGCCGTAGCCGTTGGTCGAGAGCACCACCTCGGTCACCGAGAGGTCCAAGGAGTCGGTGCTCTTGATGCCCCACTGGCCCGCCGCCTCGACGGTGATGTCGCTCAGGGCCACGTTGGCGGCGCCATCGACCACGATGCCCGACAGGGTGCTCTCGATGGAGAGGCCGGACACGGTGACGCTGGAGCCGGTGATGGTGATGGTGTGCTCGGCGGTGGGTGCCACCAGGGTCAGCGCGTCGGATCCCGGGCCCACCAGGGTGACCGACTTGTCGATGACCACCGCTTCCTCGTGTGCGTCGGCGGCGCACATCTCGATGGTGCTGCCTTCCGAGGCCACGCTGAGCGCGTCGGTGAGCCAGGCGTAGCCGCCCCCGCCGTCCACGGTGATGCAGCCGGACTCGTACTCCACAGCGCCGCCGGTGTCGTCGACTTCGCCACCGTCCTCGTCTTCGTCCTTGTCGCCGCAGGCGAGCAAGAGGGGGAGGGGAAGGAAGATCAATGCAGTGGAACGGAGCATGGGGCGCCTCAGGTGCGTGTCGGCGCCGGTGGTGGACGGCGCAGCGTCCCTCATGTGTACCTGCGAATCGGCCCGTTCTCAAGAACGGGATAGCCTTGCGCCCCTTCGGGAGGCGGTGTGGCAGACGACAGCGGGCAGCACGAAGCACAGGTCGAGACGTCCGGGCAGGACACAGCGACTCCCTCCAAGATGGCGGTGCTCGAGGCACGGAACGCCGAGGCCAGCTTGGGCGGCGGCGTCGCGGCCATCGCCAAGCAACACGCGCGCGGCAAGCTCACCGCCAGGGAGCGGATCGACGCCCTGCTCGATCCTGGCACCTTTCGCGAGCTCGATCGCTTCGTGGTCCACGACTGCGACGACTTCGGCATGGGCGACAAGAAGGTGCCCGGGGATGGCGTGGTCACGGGCTACGGACGCATCGATGGTCGCCTGGTCTACCTCTTCGCGCAGGACTTCACCGTCTTCGGTGGCTCGCTCAGCGGTGCCTACGCCCGCAAGATCTGCAAGATCATGGACATGGCGGTCAAGAACGGGGCGCCGGTGCTCGGCCTCAACGACTCGGGTGGCGCGCGGATCCAAGAAGGCGTCGTCAGCCTGGGTGGCTACGCGGACATCTTCCTCCGCAACACCCTGGCCAGTGGGGTGGTGCCGCAGCTCTCCGCCATCCTGGGCCCTTGTGCCGGGGGTGCGGTCTACAGCCCAGCGCTGACCGACTTCATCGTCATGACCGAGAAGACGGCCTTCATGTTCGTGACGGGCCCCGATGTCATCAAGGCTGTCACCCATGAAGAGGTGACCAAGGCGGAGCTCGGTGGCGCCGAGGTCCACACGAGCGTGAGCGGCGTGGCTCACTTCCAGGTGGCGGACGATCTCGCTGCCCTGGCGCTGCTCCGAGAGCTCTTGAGCTACCTGCCGAACAACAACCTCGAGGCGCCGCCACAGGTGGCCACCGAGGACCCTGTCGATCGCGTGGTGCCCGCCCTCGACGAGCTCGTGCCCGCGAACCCGAACAAGCCCTACGACGTCAAGGACCTCGTCGAGGCCGTGGCTGACGAGGGTCGCTTCCTGGAGGTGCAGCCCGAGTACGCGGCCAACATCGTCACGGGCTTCTGCCGACTGGGCGGCCGCTCCGTGGGCGTCATCGCCAACCAGCCCGCCCACCTGGCGGGTGTGCTCGACTCTGACAGCTCCCTCAAGGGCGCCCGCTTCGTGCGCTTCTGTGACGCGTTCAACATCCCGCTGTGGGTGATCGAGGACGTGCCGGGCTTCCTGCCGGGCGTGGCCCAGGAGCACGGCGGCATCATCAAGCACGGCGCCAAGCTGCTCTTTGCCTTCTGCGAGGCCACGGTGCCAAAGGTGACGCTCATCAGCCGCAAGGCCTACGGCGGTGCCTACTGCGTCATGAACTCCAAGCACATCCGCGCAGACCTGAACTTCGCCTGGCCCACTGCCGAGATCGCCGTGATGGGCGCGGAGGGTGCGGTCAACATCATCTTCAGGCGCGAGCTGGCCGCAGCTGACGACGTGGCAGGCCGTCGCTCCGAGCTTGTGGCGGACTACGAGGGGCGCTTTGCCAATCCCTACCGCGCCGCTGAGCTGGGCTACATCGACGAGGTCTTGCGCCCCCGTGACACCCGTGCACGGCTGTGCGAAGCCTTCGAGAGTCTCGCCAACAAGCGAGATCGCAATCCGCCGAAGAAGCACGGAAACATCCCGCTCTGAGCCCACCACCTCGCGGCTAAGCTCTCGTTCGATGGGAGAGGTCATGCGCGCTGCGGTGGTTGGACTGGGACTCGGGCTCGTGGTCGGGTGCGGTGACAAGGATGAAGGGCCTGCGGCAGCCGACACCGGCGGTGCAGGCAGCGGAGATCCTGCGTCGGTGGACCTCGATGGCGACGGCTCCTTCGCCGACGAGGACTGCAACGACCAGGTCTCGTCCATCTACCCGGGAGCGCCGGAGATCTGCGATGGCCTCGACAACGACTGCGACACGCTCATCGACATGGACGACCCTGATGTCACCGAGCTGCTCCGGTGGCACGACGACGCCGACGGGGACTCGTTTGGCGACCCGAGCGCCCTGAGCGAGGGCTGCACACAGCCTGCCGGGACGGTCGACAATTCCGAGGACTGTGACGACACGGATGCAGATGTGCATCCCTACGCCACCGAGGTCTGTGACGACATCGACAACGACTGTGACGGGCTCACAGATGCCGCCGACGACTCGCTCGAGGATGGAACGGAGTACCTGCCCGATGCCGACGGGGATGGCTTCGCCAGCGACGATGCTGTGGCTGAAGAGCTGTGCGAGCTCGAGGATGGCTACACCGACATCGAGGGTGACTGCGACGACGGGGACGGCGACATCTACCCGGGTGCTCCAGAGAGCTGTGGCGACGGCGTCGACAGCGACTGCGACGGCTTCGAGGGCCTGCCGAGCATCGGCCAGGGCCAGGACCAGTCCTGTGCCTGGGCCCATCTCATCGCTGATCTCTACGCGACCGGCACGGTGGTGGGCATCACCGATGACCTCGATGGGGACGGCGCCGGTGACCTGCTCTTCGGCGGCCTGGCCGACGCCGCATGGGTGCTCGGGGGAGTGATCTCGGGCGACACCGACATCGCCACCGAGGTGAGCGCCGAGGTGGTGGACTCTGTGGGTGCGCGGGATCTGGGCACTGCGCTGCACTGGGGAGACATCACCGCGGACGGCACCAGCGATCTCATCGTGGGCGTCCCCTACGACGACACGGGCAACACCAACGCTGGCGTGGCCATGGTCTTCGAGGGACCTCTGGGGTCCACACAGGATCCGGGCGATGCCGTCGCGGCGCTCATCGGCGGCGACTACGGCGATCGCGCCGGCACCGCCGTGCTCGTGGCCGGTGACCTCGACGGCGACGGTGAGCAGGACGCGGTGGTCGGCGCGCCCTACTACAACGGCATCATCGACCGCGGCGGCTCGGTCTACGCGTTGAGCGGCCCGTTGACGGGCGACATGGACCTGGAAGACGCCGACGGCCGATACAGCGGCGAGCGCCTGACATACCGGCTGGGCGAGACCCTGGCCGCCATCGGAGACACCAACGGCGACGGCTACGACGACGTGGTGGCAGGCGCCTCCCTGGACGACAAGAGCGGCTCGGAAGCCGGAGCGGCGTTCGTCCTCCTGGGTCCCATGGCGAACGGCGACTTCAACGACACCACCCGGGTCTTGGGGGAAGACGACGGTGACACGCTGGGCGTGGGCGTACATGGCTGCGGCGACGTGGACGGCGATGGCTACGCCGAGGTCTTCGTGGGTGCACCGCAGAACGATGAGAACGGCTCCAACGCTGGCGCGGCCTACGTGCTCCAGGGCCCGGTGAGCGGCGACGACGACGTGGACGACTACGCGATGCTCACCTTCCTCGGGGAGGCCGATGACGATCGCGCCGGGTCGGCTCTCGCCGCCACCGATCTCAACGGCGACGGCGAGCTCGACTGGGTCATCGGCGCGCCGAGACAGAGCAGCAACCCGGGGCCAGGCCGCGTCTTCGTGTCCTTCGGGCCCCAGTCCGGCACCGTCGATCTCCAGCTGGCCGACCTCACCCTCGAGGGTGACGCGGACGGTGACCAGCTCGGTGCGGCCCTTGCCGTGGGCGACCACGACGGCGACGGTGAAGACGACCTGCTGGTGGCGGCCCCCTACGCCGACACCGCCAGCGCGGAGTCCGGTGAGGCCTGGCTGCTGCTGGGCGGTCCGTGATCCTCTGGTGACAGGAACTGTCCGCCCTGGGCTTGCTCCACGAGGCGCGGGGGGCGCAGGGGAGGGGGGATGACCGCGCTCCATCCCTTCACCGCTCCCACACCCGTCTGGTTCGAGGACGGCTTCGAGGCCCCCACGCCCAAGGGCTTCCGGGTCCTCTGCAGCTCGCCCTCGAGGCCCTGGCCTACGACATCGAGCGCCACCTGCGTGCGGCCCTGGCGACCATGTGGGCACCTGAGGGATCCCTGGGACGCCTCGGTCCCGACGTACTTCAGGCAGATCTCCCGCTCGACCTCGTCCTGTTGCGAGCACGGCAGCGCCCTCGGCGGACGGCAGCGGAGGATCTCCTCGATCAGTGGGGCAGTGCTGGCATCGGCAACATCTACAAGAACGAGGCCTTGTTGGTGAAGGGGGTGCGCCGGCCACCCTGCTCAGCGAGCTGCCCGACGCCGTCGTGGCGGGGCTCTTCACCACCCTGAGCCGGTTGATGAGGGCCAACCTGGACGGCCGCCCCTCTCACCGCATGTGGGTCCACGGCCGGGCTGGGCTCCCTTGTCATCGCTGTCGCTCACCAGTGGGTCAGCGACCTGTCGGTGAACACGGACGCCGCGCCTTCTGGTGCCCTCGATGCCGGCCCGTGTGGGTCGTGCCCCCGGAGGTTGACGGGGCCGAGCCAGCTGAGTAGAAGCCGCCGTTACCCGAAGGTGTCGTCAGCCGGCTCGCGCCGGTGTTTCATCGGCCGGCTCTGACCGGCTCAGCACCACTCGGCATCTTCACCGGCTCCAGGAGTTCACCATGGTCCGCCTTCGGCTCACCCGTATGGGCCGCAAGAAGCGCCCCTTCTACCGCATCGTGGCCGCCGACAGCCGGTCGCCACGCGACGGGCGCAACATCGAGATTCTCGGCTACTTCAACCCCATGCCCGATCCAGTCGAGCTGAAGCTCGACCTCGAGCGTGTCGACTACTGGCTCGGCGTGGGTGCCTCGCCCTCCGACAAGGTCAAGAGCCTCATCGCCCGGGCCCGCGGTGGCGCTGGCGAAGCCGCTCCTGCCGAAGAGAGCGCAGCAGATGCCTGAGCACTTCGAGCAGATCGTCGATTACATGGTGCGCAGCGTCGCCGACCATCCGGACGACATCCGTGTCTCGTCGGTGGAAGGCGAGGCCTCCCTCCTCCTCGAGCTCCGGGTCAACCCCGAAGATCTCGATCAGGTGAGTGGGCCCGACCGCACCCTCTTTCGTGCCATGCAGCAGGTCATGGCCGTCTCCAGTCGCAATGCGCACCAGAAGCCGGTGCTCGACCTGATCGAGAACGATGACGGGGGCGAAGAAGAGTAGGCGCCCGTCTGGCCCCACGCTCGACGAGCGCGAGGTCTGCATGGGTCGCATCATGGCCCCCTTCGGTATCCGAGGGGAGGTCAAGCTCTTCTTGTACAACCCGCTCAGCGGGTTCTTGGACGCCGAGCGCCGTGTGGTGCTCGAGCTGGCCGGCGGCGTTCGCCGTCGGGTGGGGCTGCGTGCCCGTGCTGGCGCGGGCAAGCGCATCATCGGCACGGTGGCTGGCTGCTCATCCCGCGAGGGAGCCGAGGCCCTCGTGGACGCATGGGTGGTGGTCGACAAGGCCGTGTTGCCCAAGCTCGACGGCGACACCTGGTACCACCACGAGCTCTTGGGTCTCCCAGTCCGAAACGCCAGCGGCGACGAGCTGGGGCGTCTGGCTGAGATCCAGCCGAGTGGCGATCTCGACTTCTGGGTGATTCGCGGGGCTGGAACAGAGCGCTGGGTACCCTTCAGGGACGGCAGCGTCCTCGAGGTGATCCCCGGTGAGTGCATCACGGTGGCCGATGAGGCCGTTCTCGAATTGGGTTGAGACGGCCCTCGATGCGCTTTGACCTGCTCACGCTCTTTCCCGACATGTGCCGGGCGTACCTGAGCAGCAGCATCTTGGGGCGGGCTCAGACCGCTGGCCACATCCAGGCCGAGGCCCACGACCTTCGTGCTCACGGCCTCGGTCGTCACCGCCAGGTGGACGACACCCCCTACGGCGGTGGCTCGGGCATGGTGATCCGTGTGGACGTCGTGGCAGCTGCCGTGGAGGCGCTGCGTGGTCCGGACACCCACGTCATCGTGACCGATCCGTCGGGCACGCCATTTCGGCAGGCCCACGCCCGCCGTCTTGCGCAGAAGGACCACCTGTTGGTGCTCTGCGGCCACTACGAAGGCATCGACGGCCGCGTGCGCGATCACCTCGTGGACGAGGCCATCAGCGTGGGCGACTACGTGCTCACCGGTGGCGAGCTCCCGGCGCTGACCCTCGTCGATGCGGTGGCGCGCCTCGTTCCGGGCGTGCTCGGCAATCCCGACAGCCTGGCCCAGGAGTCCTTCGAGGATGGTCTGCTGGAAGGCCCCTGCTACACGCGTCCCCGCGCCTGGCAGGGGATCGAGGTGCCCGAGGTGCTGCTGAGCGGCCACCACGGGCGGATCGCGGCCTGGAGGCAGGCCCAGGCCGAGGCGCGCACCGCATCGGTCCGTCCGGCTCTGTGGCGTCGGTGGCAGGGGCGTCTGGAGGGGGAAGATGAGCCCACCAAGGACTAGGTCTCCGCGTGTTGACAAGGGCAGGCAGCGACCATAGCTTGGCCCGGCTCCGGGCCCTGGGTGCTCGTGCGCGCGGCCTCTTGGCACGCCACGACGACCACCCGAGCTGGCCCGACAGAGAGGATTCCATGACGACCATCGTAGAGATCGAGCGCGAGCTGGCAAGCGCCCGGCCCACCCCCGACATGAAGATCGGCGACACGGTGCGGGTCCACGTGCGCATCACCGAGGGCAGCCGCAGCCGGATCCAGGTCTTCGAGGGCACCGTCATCGCCAAGAAGCACGGCGGCAATCGCGCCACCTTCACGGTGCGCAAGGTGTCGTACAACGTGGCTGTCGAGCGGATCTTTCCGATGCACAGCCCCTTCGTCGAGAAGATCGAGGTCAAGAGCCGCCACAAGGTGCGCCGGGCCAAGCTCTACTACCTGCGGGGCCGCTACGGTCGCTCGGCACGTCTGAAGGAGGTCCGCTGGGTGCGTCCGGACGAGCTGGTCGTCGAAGGGAGCAAGAAGCGCAAGCGTCGGGGCAAGAAGCGCCGGGCCGCCGAGCGCGCTGCCGCTGCCTCGCAGCAGTCCTGAGCCGTGCCGGGCGCGGCCGATCGTCGCGCCGCCTGGCTCCGAGGTCTCGACACTGAGGCACATGTCGCCGCGCTCCTGGAGGAGCGCGGTTGGTCGATCCTGGCCCGGAACTGGCGCGGCCGCGGCGGTGAGCTCGACATCGTGGCCCTCCGCGACGGTCAGCTGCGCATGGTGGAGGTCAAGCAGCGAAGCGCTGACGATCTCGTCGGTCTCGAGTGCGTAGATCACTCAAAGCAGCGAAAGCTCACCCGAGCTGCCCGCGCCTGGCTGGAGCTTCACGATCCTGAGTTCGACGAAGTCTGCTTCGCTGTGGCCTGGGTCGAGGGAGAGCGCCTCTCCTGGTTCGACGACGCCTTCGATGCGGTGAGCTGACGCCCTCCAGGGCTCTGGGGCAGCCGCTCCCGCGTGGCTCAGAAGATGTCTTGGAAGAGTGGATCACGGGCCCGGAAGCGAATGCTCGAGCCCACGTACCAGTGCCAGGCTCCCAGCCCCGTGCCCACGCCGTAGAGGTGTTCCAGCTGGTGTGGCGTGGAGACGCCTGCTCCGCCCTGCAGGTTGAGCTGGGCGTACTCCACCATGCGCCAGTTCAGGCCGATGCCTCCCTGCAAGGTGAGGGTCTCATCCTGGGTGACGATGGAGCCGCGCGACGCGTCGAGGATGGAGGGCAGGTAGAGCCCGCTCGGGATGTCCTGCCAGCTGTCGTAGACGAAGCGGGAGCTCAGGTCGAGGGTCACGCGGCCGCCGTCCTCGCCGTACTCCGACAGCATCACCTCGGCGCCCGTGTCGATCTGCAAGATGCTGGAGGGGCGGATCTCCAGGCCCACGGCGCTGGCGCTCCCCGAGGCGTCGGTGGTGACGGCGTTGATGCGGCTCGAGCGGACCAGCGTGTACTGCATGTACGGGCTGGTGCGGTTGTGGGTCGTCGAGAAGGCGGTGATGAGACGCCAGCCGGGGGCACCGGGTCCGGCGCCGCGCTTTCCGGTGTCATCCACCGTGTAGAAGTTCGACTTGTCCTTGAAGCGGAAGCCGCCCTCGATGAGCCAGCTGAAGCGGTCGGTGCGCTTGCTGAAGGCCTCTTCGTGGAATGGGGCGCCCCGAATGCCCACCCAGGTGCCGCCGAGTCCGCCACCTTGCACCGTCGGGTTCTGTCCCAGCGCTGCGGTGCCCGACATGGTGCCGTCGTCGTCGAGGGGGTCGAACTCCATGGAGTGGCCATCTGCGAAGGTGATGTCCTGCGCGGCCCAGTGTGGAATCTCGAGCACCAGGCCCACGCCGGTGAGCAAGCTGGCGGTCAGCCGGTAGTGGAGCAGGTGCTCCCCGGTGCTCCGGTTGCCCACCACCTCGCCGTCTTCGATGAGGCGATCCTGGCCCAGGGCGCCCTCATAGGACACCTCCAGGTCTCCCCGGTAGACGGGGGCGAGGTCGGTGACATCGGGGCTTGCGGCGGCGGTCCCGCCGAGGACGAGGGTGGCGAGGCCCAGGCCCGCCATCAGCGGGAGGGCATTGGCCGAACCGGGGCGGCAGCGGTCTGTGGACGACACGGAAGACCTCGACAGCAGCGAGCTTGACGGAGCGTAGGTCTCCAGACCCAGAGGGTCAAGGTCCAGTGCCCACAGACCCTTCATGGACTCGCGCGGGACTCAGCTCTCTCGGGGGTCCGAGCTCCCGCCAGAGCGGCTGAAGAGATCGCGCAGGCCGTACTCCTTCATCTTGGTCTGGAGGCTCTTGCGGCTGATCCCGAGCTTTCGGCTGGCGCGGGTCACGTTGCCCTCTTCCTGGCCCAAGACACGCTGGATGCGTGAGCGCTCCAGCTTCGCGGTGTAGACGCGCACGTACTCTTTGAGGCCCAGCTCCTCTACGTCTTCCTCGGCCACCGGCGAGACGGGATCGACGGTGCCGATACCGTAGAGATCGCGCAGGCGGATTCGGTCGCCGTCTGCGAGCAGCACAGCGCGCTCCATGAGGTTCTCGAGCTCCCGCACATTGCCAGGCCAGCGCCAGGCAAGCACTGCATCCATGGCCTCCGGCGTGAGCGTCTCGAGGGTCCGGTCCAGGCGTGCGTTGAAGCGCGCCAGGAAGTGGTCGACCAGGAGGGGAATGTCCTCGGGCCGCTCGCGGAGCGGGGGGAGCTGGATTGGGATGACGTTGAGTCGGTAGTAGAGATCCTCTCGGAAGGCGCCGGCCTGGACCTCGGTGGGCAAGTCTCGGTTCGTGGCGGCGACCACGCGTACGTCGACCTTCTTGCTCTTGATGCCGCCCACGCGGTCCACCACGCCATCCTGGAGCACCCGAAGGAGCTTGACCTGCATGTCCTTCGGCAGCTCGCCGACCTCATCGAGGAAGAGGGTGCCGCCGTCGGCGAGCTCGAAGCGTCCCGGTCGGGCGGAGGCCGCGCCGGTGAAGGCGCCCTTCTCGTGCCCGAAGAGCTCGCTCTCGAACAGGGCGTCGGGGATCGCGCCGCAGTTGACTTGGATGAAGGCCTTGTCGCTTCGATTCGAGTGCTCGTGGAGGGCGCGCGCCACGAGCTCCTTGCCCGTGCCGCTCTCGCCCGTCACCAGCACCGTGGTCGGCGAGTTCGCGACCTTCTCGATGAGGGCGTAGACCCGGTCCATGGCCGGGCTGCGCCCGATGAGTGCAAAGCGTCCGTCGGCGTCGGGCTTGAGCTTGGTCCGCGCAGCAGCCTCGGAGGCCAAGGCCTTGGCGATGACGAGGCGAAGCTCGTCTTGGTCGAAGGGCTTGCCGATGTAGTCGTGGGCGCCGAGCTTGAGCGCCTCCACGGCGGTGTCCACCGAGCCGTGGGCCGTGATGACGATCACCGGAAGTCCGGGGAGCCGACCGGTGATCCAGGCCAGGAGCTCCATGCCGCCCAGGTTGGGCATCTGGAGATCGGTGACCACCAGGTGGAAGGGCTCGGCGTCGAGGAGCGTGATGGCGGCCGCGCCATCGATGGCGGTCTGGACCTCGTAGCCGGCCCGCCGGAGGTGGGCGGAGAGCACAGCGCGAATGCTGGGCTCGTCGTCGACGATGAGGATGCGCTCGGCCAAGTGGTCCCACCCCGGTGCGATTGGCGCGAGGCTATCACCCGTGGATTGCGGGCACGACCTCGCGGGTCTGCAGGGGCCTGAGCCGCGTTCCAACGTGAAGCTTTCGTCAACCAAGCCTGTCGTGTCCACGCGCGATTTGCCGTCGCAGGGGAGGTGGGCCATCATCCTGTCCTGGCCCTGCGCGCGCAGCCAACCTGGAGAGAACCATGTCCCGTCGCAACCTGTTGCGCGCCGCCCTTGCCCTGGGGGCCGTCCTGTCGCTGTCACTCGGCTCCCCCGACACCTTCGCTGCAGACCCCATGGGCTCTGGTGGGAAGGCCCCGGACTTTCCGAAGCTCCGTGACATGGCTGGGGTGGAGTTCGATACCGAGAAGGACCTCAAGGGAAAGCTCACCTTGGTCAACTTCTGGGCCACGTGGTGTCAGCCGTGCATGGTGGAGATGAAGCACCTTGACCGCCTGCACAAGGCCTACAAGGACAAGGGCTTCCAGGTGGTCTCGGTCAGCATCGATGACGCGCGCTCGAAGAGCATGGTGAAGCCCATCGTCAAGCGCAACGGCTACGGCTTTCGGGTGCTCTACGACACGGAGACCCAGCTCGTCAGTGTGGTCAACCCCGCGAAGACGCTGCCGTACAACATGCTCATCGGCGATGACCTGACCGTCCTGTGGACCCACCTCGGCTACACCCCGGGTGACGAGGTGAAGATGGAAGAGAAGATCAAGGCCAACCTCCCGGCCACCCTTCCCGCCTCGGGCAACTGAGGCCGTGAACATCCCCCGGTTCGTCTCGCCGGCCTTGCGCCTCGCCTCGGTGGCGGGGGCCCTCGCCATGGTGGGGGCGCCGGCGTACGCCCTGGACCTCTGGGGCACCGGGACTCTTGCCAGCTCGACGCTGACGGTCCTCAACGACCTCGAGGTGCGCTACTGGCAGGTGCCAGAACGGCTCGAGGGCTTCGAGGATCGCAACGTCCTCAACTACGTGGAGCAGGTCAACCGGATCAACCTCCTGCTGTCCAAGCCTGGCCTCAGCATTGGCCTCCAGGTGGACCAGGTGGCCCTCTTCGCCAACCGCTACTACCTGGACGACGAGCTGTTCCACGAGCGGGTGTTGTACGACCCCAACCAGATCATCTCTCCGTGGGACGACGCCCTGGTGGTGTCGGAGAAGATGTTCCTGACGAAGAGCTGGGATGGAGTCGAAGTCACCGTGGGCGATGTCTACGGGAGCTTCGGCCGCGGAATCGCCCTGAACATCGTCAAGAACACCGACATCGATGTGGACACCTCTCTACGCGGAGCCCGCGTGAAGGTGAGCTCCGGGGACATCGACATCACCGCGCTCTCGGGCCTCACCAACGTCCAGCAGATCAGCCAGGACAACCCCAACCAGGGCATCGAGCGCGGCGTGGCAGACATGGTGAGCGGCATGCAGATCGCCCACTACGGCCTCGGTCCCTTCCAGGGAACGGCACACGGCGCGATGTTCACCTTCGGTCGGGTGGAAGATCAGGACCGCGAAGCCATCGGGCGGTACGATCAGGCCGTCGACGCGGCCAGTGCCGGTGTGGGCCTCACCCTGCTGGGTGCCGCGGGAGTGGACTGGTACGTCGAGGGCGACATCATCCGCTACTTCGCCGCTGAGCTCGCCGACGGCGACGAGGACGGTCTGCTCGGCCACGCCGTCTACGGCTCTGCCTCGGCCTATCCGGGGAAGACGACGGTGTTCGTGGAGGCGAAGCACACCGTCGACACCGAGCGCCTCAACCTCTTCACGGCGGGTGAGAACTACGAGGTGGCAAGCGTGCCCACCCTCGAGTACGAGCGCGTCATCACCGAAGACGGCTCGGCGGCCATCAACTCAAACGATGTCAGCGGTGTCAGGGTGCGCGTCGACTACGCCGCGAATCCCGGGGTCTTCGTGCCCTACCTGGCGGTGACGGGCCTCCGGGACCGCGACCTTGGTGGTCTCCACTTCAACCAGTCGCCAGAGACGGTGGTGCACCCGGTGGGCGGCCTGCAGTGGTTCGAGGGCGAGCGGGTGGTGCAGCTCAACACCGGCTTTCGCCAGGACCGGCGGGACGACACGGCCGCTGGTTCCGATCGACTGGCTCACCTCGACGGCGAGCTCCACGTCCCCGTCGGTCATGGCAATGCCATCGAGCTCGCCCTGGGTGTCAAGAGCTTCTGGTGGGGCAACAACCCGGCCCAGCAGGCCGACTTCCTGGAGATGGAGAACGCCCTGGTCTGGCACCACGGCGAGCAGTGGCAGTTCGTCCTCTACCAGGACTGGTCCAACAACCCCCTGGTCACCAGCGACGGCAACCTCGGCGAGCAGCTGTATGGTGCCCTCGAGGTGAAGTACGAACCTCGTAGCAACACCGAAATGCGCCTCTTTTATGGTGCCTACAAGGCCGGCATCCGCTGCTCTGGCGGTCAGTGTCGTCAGCTCCCTGGCTTCGAGGGCGCTCGCTTTGCCTGGACCAGCCGCTTCTGAGGCCTCTGGGGTGCCCTCGCGGGATTCCCTCGGCGTGCTGCCTGGAAGGCTGACGAAACATCACGGGTCCTTTGCACCGGCCTTACAGCGAATCTTGTACACCCCACTTGCACGTGGCAGCTCGCTGCCCGACCCTTCCCGGAGACTTCATGCGCGCCATCTCGCTCGCTGCGATCGCTGCCCTCGTGGCTACTCCCTCCCTCGCTGGCAAGATCAAGCTGAAGAAGTCGATGGCCACGGCCAAGTCGGAGCACATCGACGACTCGGGTATCGACTACAGCGCGCGCAACATCGCGGATGGCAAGGCCTCGACGGTGTGGGTCGAGGGCGAGGACGGCTCGGGTCTGGGTTCCTGGGTGGAGATCGACTTTGGTGAGACCCGCACGGTGACGGCACTCAAGGTGTGGAATGGCAACTGGTACACCCACGACTTCTGGGAGCGCCACAACCGCATCAAGGACATGAAGATCGAGTTCAGCGACGGCACCACCGAGACCGTCGTGCTCCAGGACCAGCACGCCCCCGAGGTGGTCAAGCTGGCCAAGCCCAAGGAGACCTCGAAGGTGCGCCTCTTCGTCAAGGGCATCTACAGAGGCAACACCTTCAACGACACCTGCATCTCAGAGGTGCAGATCATCGACGACACCCCGGACGTCGAGGTTCCCGTCAAGGCCTATGCCGCGAGCTCGACCTACCCGGCGGACACCGACGGCGACTACGAGCCCCCCAACATGTCCGACGGGCTGGGTGACTCCATGTGGTGCGAGGCCTCGGAGGGCGACGGCACGGGCGAGTGGGTCGAGTTCGACTTCGGCGCCCGCAAGGAGATCTCCAAGCTTCGCCTCATCAACGGCAACGGCTACAGCTTCGGCTTCAACATGAAGTCGAACCTGGCCCTCAAGGCCACCCTGACCTTCGATGGCGGCTCCCCTGAGCAGGTGAGCCTCAAGCCCTCGATGATGAGTCAGACCGTGGACTTCGGCTCGAAGACGGCCAGCAAGGTGCGCATGACCTTCGATGAGGTCAAGGCCGGTAAGGAGTTCAACGATCTCTGCATCTCCGAGGCTGCTTTCCTCAAGTAGGGATCGGTGAGTACCGGCAGGTCGTCCACCCATTGCGACCTGGCTCGGGGTTTGGCTACCATGGGGTCGGCATCCGGGAGCTCGAGTTGAATTTACGCGTCTGTTTTGGCGTCGTTGTGCTGGTTCTCGTCGGCTGCAAGCCCGACAACGAGATCGCCCGGCAGAGCCACCAGGACGTCTTCTACCAGGAGCCCACCGACGAGGTGGACATCCTGTGGGTGGTGGACAACTCGCCCTCGATGGCCGATGAGCAGGCCGAGGTGGCCGACAAGTTCCAGTCCTTCATCGTGAACCTGGAGGAGACCGGCCTCGACTTCCACGTAGGGGTGGTCACCACCGACACCGACAGCACAGATGAGAATGGCAAGCTCCAGGGCCTGGATGGGGAGGGCCCCACCATCATCTCGCCCTCCCTCGACGACTACGTGGGCGACTTCCAGGAGCTGGTCCAGGTAGGTGTCGACGGCTCCGACAAGGAGCGCGGCATCGATGCGGCGCTCAAGGCGCTCAGCGAGCCCCTCATCAGTGGCTACAACGAGGGCTTCCTCCGCGAAGGCGCCACCCTGTCCGTCATCTTCGTCTCCGATGAGAACGACTGCACCGATCGAGGCGCCCTGGCCGGCAACGACGACGCATCGGCCTGCTACGACAACGTCGACGCACTGGTCAGCATGAAGACCCTGGTCGACGAGTTCCGGGAGCTCAAGGAAGACGGCAGTCGCATCCTCGCCAGCGCCATCGTGGGCCCAGACATCGTCGAAAACTGCGACGGTGCCAAGCCGGGCTTCCGCTATCGGGCTCTGGCCGAGGGCTTCGGTGGCATCGAGGGCAGCATCTGCAACAACGACTTCTCCGAGATCATGAACGAGCTCGGGCTGCAGGTCTCGGGGGTGCTGACCACCTTCCAGCTCACCTACCCAGCTGTCGAGGACACCATCGAGGTGTTCGTGGACGACGAGCTGGTGGCCCCCGATGACGAGAACGGCTGGATCTACGACGAGCAGTACTGGATCGTGAGCTTCGAGGGGGACGCCGTGCCTGCTCGCGGCGCTCAGATCGACATCTACTATGAGGTGGCTGCGGGCTCGGGCGCGACGCAGGGCGACGGCGGCACGTAGGCGCCGAGGGCTTCGAGGCAGGTCATGGTGTGGACCTCGCCTGTCTGCTCGGGAATCTGCCAGAGGTCCAGTCTGCTCGGGCCGCTTCCGCACAATTGGGTGACCGTCTCGGAGAGGCCTGCCGCCATTGAGTGACGCCAGTCCAGGGCCTGGCGTAGGGCCTGCGTCTCTGCGGGATGTCCGGGGATCGCGGCGATGGTGGTGGCCACGGGCGGCTGGATGACCCGGTTCAGCACGAGGCCGGCGAGGGGCAGTTTGCGCTCCGAGAAGACCTCGAGGAAGTACTGCACATCGGAGCGGACACCCAGGGCTGTAGTGGTCACGAGATAGAAGCGGGTCTGCTCCGACGACAGGAGTGCATCCACCCGCTCCGAGCGCTCCCGGAACCCTTCCCAGAGGTCGCGGAAGACGTCGAAGAAGTCAGCGATCTCCCCCACGGTGCCCCGGCCGAGCAGACGCTTGAGCGCCTTGCTCACCATCTCGCTGCCCAGCTCGAGGGCGCGCCAGCCGCCCTTGGTGGCCGGCATGACGAGCCACCGCAGGACGCCCTGGTCCATGAGTCCGGCCATGCGCTCGGGCGCCCGCAGGAAGTCGAGGGCGTGCCGAGTCGGCGGCGTGTCCAGCACGATGACGTCGTAGTCACCTTGATCGCAGAGGGTGTACAGCCGCTCCATGGCCATGTACTCGTGGGAGCCCCCGAGGCGGGTGCTGGCGAAGCGGTAGTAGCGGTGGGCGAGGATGCGCTCGGCGTTCTCGGGAGTGCGCGCCAGCCGGGCCACCATCTGGTCGAATGTGCTCTTCACGTCGAGCATCATGGCGTCGAGGCTGCCGGAGGTCCCGGGTGTGAACTGCTCGAGCCGCTCCAGGGGGACCCGCCGCGGCTCGTTGTCGAGGGTGCCCACCCCCAGGCTGTCGGCCAGTCGCTTGGCAGGATCGATGGTGAGGACCGCCACGCGGGCGCCGTCGAGGGCCCACTTCAGGGCGAGGGCGGCGCTGACGGTGGTCTTGCCCACGCCGCCGGACCCGCAGCAGATCACCACCTGGGTCGGTCGCTTCATGCCGTCACCTCGGCACCGAGGAGCCCGGTGAAGGCACGCAGATCGGCGGTCTCCAGGAAGTGCCTGGGCACCCTCGGGAGGGAGACGTGCCGCGTGGGCAGGTGCTGGCGGAGCACGTCGGCCGCCTGTTGTTGGGCCCCGACCCGGGCTTGCCAATTCGAGGCGAAGCCGAGGGCCTCGTCGAGGCTTGCGTCCCGCGGCTCGGCCACGGACGCCACCGCTGCTTCGAGGTCGTCCACGTCGACGCCCAGATCGGTCAAGCGCTGGTTGAGCACACAGAGCTTGACCCGGTTGCGACCGGGGCCCAGGCGGTCGTAGAGCTCGATGGTCTCGTTGACGGGCATGCTCTCTGGCAGGGAGACCAGCACCAGGGCGGTGTGGTTCGGGTCGTCGATCACCTCGTGCACGATGCGGTTGTTCTCGTAGAGAGGCCCGGCTCGTGTGAGCTCCATCATGTTGCGTGCGGCGTCGAGCATGGCCAGTCCATGGCCGGTGGCTGGAGCGTCGACGACGATGGTGTCCCAGGCAGGCCGACCCCAGCGGGTGGTCTCGCGGTACAGGTCGAAGACCTTTCCGAGCTGCACGGCATCGTGGAGGCCGGGCACCGCATCCAGGAAGGGACCCATGACCCGGTTCTCGAAGACCAGCTCGTAGACCTTCCGGAACTTGACCTGCTGGATGATGTACTCCTCGATGGCGGCCTCGGGCGTGATCGACAAGGTGAAGAGCTTGTCGTGGAGGGCCACCGGGGTGTAGCCGGTGCTCTCCACCCCGAAGAGCGGGGCGATGTGTTGGGCACCCGAGGTCTCCACGACGAGCGTGCGGCGGCCCGCTTCGGACGCAGCCAGACCCAGGGAGGCGGCGACGGTGGTCTTGCCCACACCACCCTTGCCGGTGACCACCACGATGCGCTGCGAGAACACGGTCACGCTGGCTCCGGTGCTGTGGTCAGACCGTCCAGGTCTCCGCGCAGTGCTCTCGCCACGACACGAAGGCTCCGAACGTTGAGCAGGAGGTCGAGGTGGCCGATGTG
>JAERSX010000630.1 GCA_016845285.1 Deltaproteobacteria bacterium
CTCGGTGACGTCACCCCGGCAGACGCCGGCGCGGGGGACGCGGCACGACGCCGCGCGGAGGTGATCCAGGGCTACTACCAAGCGGCGGAGATCACCTTCGACGCAGAGTCACGGGCGGCCGATCTGAAGCAATACCTGAGCTTCGTCGAGGGGTAAGCAGGGCCTCTGCCGCGACCCGAGCGACGTCCGCCGAGGCCCGGTCAGCGCCCAGCTCCACCGACACCTCAGATGCCACGGGAACAGCAAGACACCCCAGGGCACTACTGCACGCGGGTCATGACCAGCTCGCCCACACCGGTCCACTCGGCGCTCTCGTCACAGTCGTCTGCCCGTCCACAAGGAGCCTCCGAGAGGGTGAGGGTCGCCTTGTCTCCCTCGATCTGAAGAACGCCACGAAGCACGGGGCGTGCATCTCCCCCTCCTGGAGTGAGTCCCCGTTCTTGAAACAGGGTCAGCGACATGCCCTCCTGACTACCGGTCATCGTGTCCATCGCCCCGACGCTGTTCAGGAAGACGCCCCGGAAGCCGGGCCCCTCTGGCTTCAGCAAGAGAAGAAGCTCGCCCTTCGCGATCCCATTATCTGTCGAGATGCTCCGTTCTCCGCGCATCTCGATGAACTGTCCACCGAGCGTCCAGGTCCACACCTGCTTCTCGTCGACCGCCTTGCCAAAGACGGTCCCCGTCCCCTCCCACTGTCCCATCAGAGCTTCGATGACTGGCTCAGCGGCAGTCTTGTCGACTGGTTGCTCCGCACGCACGGATCCGCTGGCCAGGAAGAAGCACACCACACAAAGGAACCAGGAGACCACACCCCATTATAGCGGAACCCGCCCACACGACTCCACCATCACCCTGGATCGGTAGAGGCCCGCCGCACACCGACCCGGGAGGAACCCGGGCGAGTCCTGCTCAGTGGATGCCTGGTGGGCTGTGCCTGCGGCCCCCAGCAGACCTAGAGCGACGAGGTGTAGAGCGTCTCTCGGGATGCCCGAGCCAGCTCCTTCTCCACCAGCCGGACCGCGAGACGCAGGTCGGCCCAGCTCACCTCAGCGACCTGCTCGCGCAGCACCTCGAGCTCGCCGGCGACGGCCTCGCGCCCTCGCGCCCGCTCGGGTCCGTCCTGCGGTAGCGACGGAGCGAGATCGAGGATCAGCTGACTGGCCACCACGAGCGGAAGCACATCGGCTGCCTTCGTCTCGCTGATCTCCTTCGCTCGATCCATGGCCTGTTGGGCACGGTCTCCCTCTCCCACACAGCTGAGCGCCACCCCGAGAAAGGCCAGCACGCTCGCCGAGACCGCATACCGACCTCGGAGCTCCTCCATCTGGTGCTGGGCCTGGGTGAGGACCTCCAGCGCGCTGCGGGCGTTGCCCATGAGGAGGTGGGCCAGCCCCATGTTCGCGAAGATGATGGCCAAGGAGGTGATGGGGGCCCGATCCTCGAGCAGCGCGCGGGCCTCTTCGAGCAGGCGGAGCGCCTCCGGGTAGTCGCCTGCTTCGACGTGCACGACGGCCAGCCCTCCTGTGTGCACCGCCTTCATGAACCTGCTGCCCGTCTCGCGATGAACGGCGAGGGCCTCGGCATAGACCTGCTCGGCGCCCTCCAGATCACCGCCGTCATGGAGGGTCAGGGCCTTGTTTCCGAGGATCATGCCGAGGGACTGTCGCAGGCCGTGGGAGCGAGCGAGCCGCTCGGCGAGCTCGAGGTGTTCCTCCGCCTCTTCCCAGCGATGCTGGCTGTGACAGAGGATGCCCAGGTTGGCTCGGTTGATGGCCCTGGATTGCGGTCGGTTGCTTGGGATCAGGTCGAGACCCTCGAGGGTGAGCTCCCTGGCCTCGTCGAACTTGCCGGATGCCGCGAGCATCGTTCCCAGGTTGAGCAGGTACCCGTAGAGCTCGCCCTTGGATTCCGAGCTGCTCGCCTCATCCATGGCTCTCTGCGACCAGCGCAAGCCCGTCTCGACCTTGCCAAAGCGGAAGAAGATGCCGCCCCGTGCCCGGTAGGCCTCTGCCCGGAGGGAAGGGTCCCCGACTCGCTCGGCGATCTCGACGCTGCGATCGGCGGCCCTCGTGGCGGCCTCGGACTCGAGGAGGGTCCGGTAGAGGTTGCTGGCACACGACCAGATCCGACACCGCATGGGCTCCGAGAATCGAGAGAGGTCGGGCAGGTGGGCTTCGACGAGGGCGCGGGCCCGATCGAAGGGCCCCTGAACGAGGAGGCCGTGCACCGTTCGGATGAGCGCCTCCCCCGCCGCCTCCGGGTCGTCTGGGAGCAGCCGGTTGAAGAGCGCCAGGTGCTCGTCGACGAGCTGCAGCGTTCGCGAGATCTCGGGCACCTCGGGCCCCAGCAGGTAGTCCTTGTGCCGGCTCAGCGCGCGCTGGAGGTCCTCGGTCTCCGCGAAGCGCATGCGCACGAAGTCCCTCATGGTGTCGAGCATTCGCCACGTGGTGGGACCCCGACCTCGAAACGTCGGTGCGATGGAGAGCCAGGACTTCTCCACCAAGGAGCGGATGAGGTCGAGGGGATCGATCCCAGGGATGCGGGGGCACACCACCTCCCAGTCCACGCCGCCGAACGCCCCCACGAAGAGAGCAGCCTGGCGGACCGCTTCCTGCTCCTCGAGCCGAAGGAGTGCCCAGGACCCCTCGATGGCCGCCTGGAGGGAGTGGTGACGCGCGGGTGTTCCCACCATCGGCTCGGACCAGGAGAGCCGCGTATCGAGTCGAGCGAGCAGCTCGGAGGGTGAGGCTCGATCCGTGCGGGCGGAGGCCAATTCGATGGCGAGGGGAATGCCATCGAGGCGCACGACCAGCTCGCGCAGCTCAGCCTCGTCGACGGTCCAGCCCTGGTACACGGCGCTGGCTCGCGCCCGGAAGAGCTCCACCCCACTTTCGACGGACAAGGGCCCCAGGGTCTGACGCACCTCCCCATAGACCCTGAGCGCCACGCGACAGGTCGACAGGATCTGCAGCTCGGGGGCCGCGGCCAGCCACCGGTCGACGCAGAGCGCTGCCGCTTCCCGTGCTTGCTCCAGGTTGTCGAGGACCAACAGCAGGTTCTGCGAACCGGCCAAGGCCGCGCCGACCCGAGCGAGGGCCTGCTCGACATCTGCCGCCGGGGCGAGCCCGAGGTAGCGGAGCAGGGTGCTGGCGATCTCCGCTGTGGTCTGAGCGTGCTCCAGACCACAGAACATGGCGACGTGGCCCTTGGCTCGATGCTCTTCGAGGAAGGTCAGAGCCGTGCGTGTCTTGCCCATGCCACCGGGACCCATCAGGGTCACCAGTCGGCTCCTCTCGAAGGCGCCCGCCAGCGCTTCGAGCTCTGCCGCGCGGCCGATGAGGGTGGTCGGTGGACAAGGAAGGGCCGCGACCTGGCCAGCGCTGGCGGAACCCGCACCTGGTTCGTCGAGGCGAAGCCGGTAGCCCTCCCCGTGAACCGTCAGCAGGTGGACCGGGTGGTTGGGATCGGGCTCGATCTTGTGTCGGAGACGACGGACGGTGGTGTAGACGGTCCGGGTCTGGGAGCTGGGGCTGTAGCCCCAGACATCCACCAGGAGATCCTCCTGCGTCACCACCTCGTTGGCGCGCTCGAGGAGGTAGGCGAAGAGCTGTGCCTCCTTCGACCGCAAGGCCAGGGTGTCACGGTTCCGCAGCACGGTGTTCGTCCGCAGATCCACCGTGCAGTCCACCAGCGTGATCGTCGAGGCGGTCGAGGGTTGGGTGGAAGGAATCTCTACGCTCGAGACGCGGTTCCGTCGCCCTTTCAGGGAGCGGCGACAGGGTGCTTCAAAAGCCGAACACCACGTGTTGAAAGGTGTTGAATCTGTGTCACGCCGGCGAGCCTACCTTGTTCCTGCGCTCGGACACCCCAGCAACCCTTCTCGCCGAGCACCAGGATAATGTCATGTTCGAGTCCAGCCTCAGGCCCTTGATCCGCGCCACGTCCGCCGCAGCTCTAGTGGTCTTCCTCACCGGCGACGGGGTCGCGGCGACGGCGACATCCGACTCCTGCCCGACCACCTGCGAGCTTCCCTACGCCGGCGACATGGACGGCAATGGCTACCTCAACTGGACGGATGCCATCGCCATGCTCGCATTGTTGGCGCACGACGACGACTACTGCCTTGCGGAAGTCGACGTGAACGGGGACGGCACCTTCGACAACAAGGATCCGAAGTACGTGCTGGACTACCTGTTCAACGATGGTCCAGACGCAGTCGATCAACGTCTGGCGGGCGATGCCAATGGCGACGGCAGGCTCGATCTGGCCGACTACACGACTCTGTCCGACTACCTCTTCGCGGGTGGAGACCCGCCCGAGTGCGAGGCGCAGGCCGACGTCAACGGTGACTGCTCCCTGGACATCGCCGACTTCAGCGAGCTGGTCCAGTACCTCAACGGAGGCAAGGTCACCCTGGAGCTGGTCCTCGACTGCGACGAGGAGTCGTCCTGCAGCACCTACTAAGCCCGATCTGCGAGGGGGCGGGGGCCTGCCTGCCGGTACGATGCCTTACTGCACCCGGGTCATGACCAGCTCTCCCACCTGGCAATAGCCAGACTCCAACGCTCACTCCCTGCTCACCAGGAGGTAAACCATGTCGTTTGCACGCCCCTCTACAGCCTCTCCAAAGGGAAGCCCCCGCCTGCCCCGCATGGTCTGGCGGATGCTACTTGCAACCTCCGCCCTGGTCCTCTTCCCCGCATGCGGCACAGACTCGGTCAGGGACGAGCCGTCGCCCGAGCGGGAGGTCGTAGAGGTCGTAGACGCCGAAGCCGCCCGTTACGATCAGTCAATCTGCGAGAACGCAGAGGCACTGCTAAATGACAGGCTGTACGACCTATACAATTACATGCTCTGGGAAGACCCCGGGGGCTTGGCTGAATGTCCCCCCGAGATCTACGAGGACACCGGCGAGCCGTTGCCCGAAGAATGTTGGGGGTACTGGACGCAAAATCTGCAAGGCTGCACGAGCTACAAGGCAACCTTCGAAGAGCTCATAGCGGTCAAGGACGCACTCAGGCAGGTCTGCGACATCAACTTCGACTCGTCGCTGGAGTGCATGGTCAGGTCCATGATCGAAAACTGCAAGCCGGACCACAGCTGCCGCTGACGACGGCCCTGGGTAGGCGCTCGACCATTCCATCTTCCTGGTCGATGCGCCCCCGCCTACAGGTCTGACCCACGCAGCAGGGCCGATGCTCTGGGAAGCCAGAAAGGACCTTGAAGTCCGGGTGTGCTGGCGGCTGATGTCGCGAACGCTGGCGTGCTGGGCCAGCCCCTCTCTGGGCGCAATCTCCCCCTGGACTTGAACCGCGACTGCGACGAGGCGCCGTCCTTCGACACCTACTGAACACGGTCCGGAGGGAGCCGGGGAGCCAGCGCGCTGGACATAGAATGCGCTGGCCTCGGGGCCACGCCCTGGTGCCCGAGGCCAGCGACTTCTCCCTGCTCGGATCCGGCCCATGCGACTGCCCCATCACCCCGAAGCGGTCGAGGCCCTCCGCACGCCCACGCCCGAAGACCCCTGGCGGATCCTCATCAGCGGTTGCCTCCAGGGCTGGCCCTGCGGCGTCAACGGCACCGACTACGGCCTGGGCGCCGGTCGGCCGAGCTGGCTCGACGACCCACGCGTGCGTCGCATTCCCTTCTGCCCCGAAGACCACGGGCTCGGCACCCCCCGCACGATGCCCGACCTCCACGACGGCGACGGCTACGCGGTCCTCGACGGAACGGCGCGGGTGCTCGACGAGAACCGGGTCGACCTGACCGAGGGCATGCTGAAGGGCGCCCGGGCCATGCTCGAGCTCGCCCGAGCCGAAGACGTCGACTTCGCCGTCCTCACCGACCGGAGCGGGGCCTGCGGCTCCCAGGTCATCTCCGTCGGCTGCAGGTTCGAGGAGCCCGTGGACCACCGACGCGGTGTGGGCGTCGCCGCGGCCCTGCTGCTGAGGAACGGCTTCAAGGTGACCAGCCAGCGAGACTTCCGCACCCTGGCGCTCCTGGGCGCCAAGCTCGACCGACGCTTCGCCCCTGGCCCAGAGGTGGTCGACCACCACGAGCACCCCTGGGTCCTCGAGCACCTGCCCCTGCCCGCGAGCGCCACCCCATGAGCGGAGGACTGGCAGACCTGCTCGATCGCATGGCCGAGGTCGCCGCGGACACGCCCATGTCCACCGATCTGCCCGTCTACGCCGAGGCCGGCCGCGATCCATGTCGCCCCATCCTGCTGGGCTCCGGCTCCCTCGGCGCGCCCGTGG
>JAERSX010000631.1 GCA_016845285.1 Deltaproteobacteria bacterium
GATGGAGCAGGGTGCCTACCTGGAGACGGCGCTCACCAGCCCGGAGGCCCAGGCCGCTGCCTGGCGCGTGGTGCGCTTCCACCAGGCGCCCTTCTCCAACAGCCGCCACGGGGCAGGTGACGTGGGCAACCGCATGGTGCGCCAGCACTGGATCGATGTCATCGAAGGCGGGGGCGTAGACCTCGTGGTCAACGGCCACTACCACGCGTATGAGCGCGGTGAGCGGAACGGGGTCACCTACGTCATCAGCGGTGGTGGTGGAGCGACGGTCGACGACGAGATTATCGATGAATGGGACTTCTTCGAGGTCATCGAGCAGACCCACCACTACGACATCATGGACGTGGACGCAGACCAGCTCGTCTGGGCCACCTACGATCTGAACGAGGAGCTCGTGGACGCGTTCACCCTCGAGCGCTGAGTGGAGCCCCGCCGAAGCGCCGACGTCTGGGCCGATGGTTCGTGGACGGCACTCGATCTGTGGGAGCTGTCCGTCGGATCGTGGGCTAGTCTCTGGTGCAACCCAGAGCGAGTCGTCCATGTGCAGTCTCTCCCCGCGTCTTTCGATTGTCTGCCTCGTCGCCCTGGCCATGGGGTGTTCGCCCGCCACCGTGGGGACCTCGGGCGATCCCCCGGCCTCGTCGGGTAGCGGCGATGACGGCGGCGATGACGGCGGCGATGACGGCGGCGACGACGGCGGCTCCGGCACCGACGACACCGGCGAGGGTGGCGGTGACGGTCCCTTCTCCTGGGATCTGCACGACGAGATCGAGTCCCTCATCGTCGTGAGCTGGGATCAGGAGACCGCGGGCACCGGCTACGTGGAGTACAGCTTCGACGACGGCGTGTGGCTCCAGAGCCCGGAGCGAAGCTTCGCGTCGGGCGCCGAGACCGAGCTCCTCCTCGGGATCCCCTACGAGACCGACGTCGACATTCGCCTGGTCCAGGATGGTGAGACGAGCGAGGCCGTGTCGGCCACCACGGGCGACCTGCCGTCGAGGCTGCCGGTGCCCGAGTACGTCTCGGGTGATGCCGATCAGTGGTGGCAGGACGGCAACTACATCTACACCAGCATCAGCGAGAGCGAGAGCAACTGGGGCGGAGACCGCTTCTGGATGCTGATCATGGACCGTCAGGCGCGGGTGGTCTGGGCCATGCTGACGCCGGACGACCACTGGACCCTCTGGACGGAGGTCTCGCGGGACGGCCGCTCCCTCATGTGGGATCAGATCACCTTGTACGACTGGGGTGCCAGCGACCCCTCGATGATCCACAGGATGACCATCGACGGCACCATCACCGAGACCATCGAGGCCGACGGTCACCACCACGCCTGGGACGAGCTCGCCGACGGCAGCTTCGTGTGGGGCGCCTACATCACGAGCAACGAGGAGTGGCTCCAGAAGCGCGACAGCGACGGCTCCGTGGAGACGCTCTGGAAGTGCTCCGACTACGAGGTCGAGCAGCTGGGCGACACCGCCACCAACTGCCACTCCAACTCGTGGTGGTGGCACGAAGACAGCGACACCTACCTGGTGAGCTTTCCCTCGTCTGCGGGTCGGGTGAAGGACACCGTGCTCCACATCGACGCCGAAGGAAACACCTTGGACTCGTGGGGGCAGCTGAGCGACTGGGAGTTCGCCGACGAGGCCAACACCTTCGACTACCAGCACGGCGTCACCTTCACCCCGGAGGGCAACCTCCTCGTGTCCACGCAGCTCACCCGTGCCAACGAGTACTACCAGAGCAACTACGACACCCTCGCCGTGCGGGAGTACGAGCTCGACTACGACAACAAGATCATCCGACAGGTCTGGGCCTTCGGCGAAGACCAGGAGATCGCGGGGAACTACGCCGGCGAGGCCCACAGGCTCGAGAACGGCAACACGCTCCACAACTTCGGCACCGGCTCTCGTATGCGAGAGATCACCGCCGACGGTGAGCTGGTCTGGGACGTCAAGTTCCCCGACGGAAACACCGAGGGCAACGGGCGTCTCCAGGGGCGATCCGTGTTCTTGTCCGACCTCTACGACTTCGCGCCCTGAGGCGAGGCGTGGGGCTCAGAGGCGGGCCTGCGACGTGGCCCGGCTGCTGCCGATGACGGCGCGCACATCCTGGACGCTGCCGCTCGGCACCACCAGCTCGGCCTCCCAGGGTGGCTCGCCGGGCGTGGCGATCATGACCATGTAGGTGCCGGCGCCCAGGGTCCAGGCGCCCATGCCGCGCGCGTCGACCCGCTGGGTGCCGTCGGGCCGACACCCGTGCTCGCCGCCTGCGAAGTCCACCATCGCGTGTGGGATCTCCTTTCCTTCGGTGTTGGTCACTTCGATGCGCACGACGCTCTCGCGGATCGACTCCAGCTCGACGGCGACCGCGCTGCCCGACGCACCGGCCAGTCCTGTCTGCTCTCCTGCGAGGCAGCTGCCCGCCTGAACGCGCACCGTCCACGCCGTGTACGGGGAGATGGCGAACCTTCCCTGGCCGTCGTGAGCGATGAGCCTCTGGCGTCCCTCGCTGGTCCGCACCTCCACCAGCGCGGCCGGCACGGCCTCGCCGCGGTGTTGGACCCGAACCTCGAGGTGTGCCTCGGGATCGATCTCGTCGGCGTGGGAGACCCCGGCCAGGCTCATCAGGAAGACGCACGACACCAACAGCTCGCGAACGAACATCGGAACTCCAGCGCGACGGACTGCTTGGGTGTCCATCCACCCGGCTTCAGCACGTTCGCTCTGTCACAGTAACGACACCTCTTCGCGCGCCGATGACGGCGTGATGTCAAGCACCTGTCAGGCCCCGCTGACCCTCGGCCTGAGCCGCTCGGCGGCCTCTCCGGCGAGGTGCAGGGCCCAGCGGTCGGCGTCCGGATCCTGCCCGGCGATGGACAGGGCGAGGCGGTCGCCGAGGGTGAGCACCGGTGCGTCGGAGCCGAGCAGTTGGATCCCTTCCTCGTCCACGCGCAGGCGGTGCCCGGCCTGGCGCTCGAGGTGGTGGAGGTACACCTTGACATCGAGGGGTGGGTCTTCGAGTCGCACGTGGAGCTTGCGGCGGGTGAGGCCCATGAGCGTGCCCTGACGGAGGCCGCCGCCGTGGGCCAGATCCCCGGTGAAGACCCGGTCGAGCACCACCCGGTTGGCCTCGCGGTCGAGGGCCTTCTGGTGATTGGCGGAGCGCTCGGCCGCAGCGATCACCGCGTCGCGAAGGGACTGAGCGGCGCCTGCCTCTACCGGCCCGCTGGGGGGACCGCCGAGGCGCTCGGTGGCCTCGCCGTGGAGGTAGACCCCCACCACCTCGCGCATGGGTGCCGTGAAGCGTCCGTAGATGTCGGCGCCGATGCCGTGGTGGCCCCCGGGGGTCGCCGTGAAGCCGGCGCGGCCGCTGCTGACGATGGCCTGCCGGTGCAACACCTCGGCGATGCGCCCGTCCTCCCCCTCGCTCGGCAGCGCCGAGAGCCAGTCTGCCAGCGTGCTGCGCTGCCGATTCCAGGCCCAGCGAGCCGGGTCCAGGCCCCGTCCCCGCACCATGGCGCGCACCCGCTGCTCGAGGGAGGCGAGGCGCCGCTCGGCTGGCGGTGGGTGCACCCGGTAGATGGGGTGGATGTCGGCGGCCTCTTCCACCAGGAAGCGGGCGCCCTCCACGTTGCAGAGCAGGGAGATCTGCTCGTTGTAGCGCTCGACATCGCGGCGCATGTCTTCGTAGGCGACGACCTGGCCAGAGCCCTGCTGGGCCGACAGCTCCACCTCGCGTCGGCGGAAGGGCACCACCCCGCGCTCCTCGGCGCGGGCCATGCGTCGCCGTCCGGCCACCGCGAGGGCCCGGAGGCTCGCCTGCACCTCGGCATCACAGTGGGCAGGCCCGCTGCCGTCGTACCAGGCCTGCACGCCCTGGTAGCTGAGCTTGGCGCGGGAGCGCACCCTGGCCCGCTCGAGTCGGCGTTGCAGGACCTGGCCTTCTCCGTCGAGGTCGACGACGAACAGCAGCGCCCGTCGGTCCACCCCGGGGTTCAGGGAGACGATGTCCTCGGAGAGCACGTGGGGCAGCATGGGGACGACGAGTCCCGGCAGGTAGTAGCTGGAGCCTCGGCGCAGGGCTTCGTCCCACAGGGGGGTTCCCGGGCGGACGAAGTGGGCGGCGTCGGCGATGGCGTACCAGACCCGATGGCCATCGCTGAGGGACTCGACGAACAGGGCCTGATCGAGGTCTCTGGAGTGGGGCTCGTCGATGGTGCACAGCGGCAGGGGCGTGCGATCCACCAGGAGGGGGTCGTCGATGCCGGGCGAGCGCGCGAGGGCGTCGGCCTGGGACTGCGCGGCGGGGCCGTGCTCGAGGGGGATCTGCAGGCGCTCGAGGAGCGCGCGGAGGCGGGGATGGACCGACATGAGCCCCAGGGTGCCACGCTCGGGCCTGCTGCCCAACGCCGGGCTCTCTTCGGGCCCCTGTGCGGCCGGATCTGCTGAGGGTGTGGGGGCCTGAGGTTCAGGCGCCGGAGCGGAGCACGCTGTCGATGGCGTGTCGGAGGGTCCAGGCGCCTTCGGCGGGAGGCTGTGCCTCGGCGTCGGCGAGGGCATCCTCGATGATGGCGGCCTCGCCAGGCGTGGGGCCGGGCTGCTCCAGCACCTGGCGCAAGGCTGCATCGTAGAGGTCTCGACACGCCCCCACCTCGCCGCGGTTGTACATGGGCACGCCGTCGGACACGGCCGCCTGGAGCATGGTCAGGAGCGGGTCTCGCGACGGGCTGTCCGATGGGCTCGCGCTCACCACCGAGATGTCCAGCACCTCGAGGGAGAAGGGGCCGGGCTGCTTGTCGGCCAGCAGCACACCGATGCTGGCGATCTGGTCGAGACCGGTGTCGAGGGCGGGGGCCCCGTCTACGGGCCGACCGAAGGAGGTGGGTCGGAAGTCGCGCAGGGGGACGAGCACCTCTGTCAGGCCGACCTCGGTGTCGAGGCGTACCCTGTAGGAGCCGGCTCGAAGGGGGACGTCGGCGCGGCGCAGGGTGAGGTCGTAGGTGCGGCCATCACCGT
>JAERSX010000632.1 GCA_016845285.1 Deltaproteobacteria bacterium
ACGAGCGTGCGCCCCTCATGGCCGCCTGCGATGACGCCCTGCGCGCCACCGTCGACGAGCTCCAGCCACGCTGGGTGGTGGGCATCGGCGCCTACGCCGAGAAGCGTGCGCGCCTCGCACTCGGAGAGCGAGAGGTCCGCATCGGACGGGTGCTCCACCCCTCCCCTGCCAGCCCAGCCGCCAACCGCGGGTGGGCGCCACAAGCCACCGCGAACCTCGATGCACTCGGGGTCTACAGCGACTGACCGCACGGCCCCTGCCTACAGCACGAACGGGATCAAGGCCTTGCGCTCGGGGGGGTAGTCAGGGAAACGCTCCCGGTACCAGCGCCGGTTGGCCAGGGCCCGGGGCACCAGGTTGGCCGCCGTGTAGACAGCGAAGGCGAGGCCTGGAAGCGACCAGCTGGCGATGGCGAAGCCCACCCACTCGAGCAGCTCGCCCAGGTAGTTCGGGCAGGTCACCCGCTCGTAGAGACCACCACGGGGCAGCTTGTAGCCGGTCTCTCCTGGCTTGCGGAGCTGGATGAGCACGGTGTCAGCGTGGGTGTTGATCACGAAGCCGAGCACGAAGATACCGATGCCCACGAGGTAGCGGGGGTCCCAGACCCAGTCGGTGCCGTAGTCGTGGAGATGGCTGATCCAGCGCGCCACCACATAGCTGTTGAAGCACTGGTAGACCGCCGCGATGGCAGCGATGATCAGCGGCATTCGCTTGCCGCTGGGACGGATGCGAAAGGGGTAGATGAAGGTGCGGTGCACGTAGTGGACCTGCCACATGGCGAGCAGGCCGAGCGGTACGGCGCTGGCCATGTGATCGCCCATGGCGAAGACCACAGCGAACACGACCACAGCCGGTGTCTCCATGATGAGCCAGCCCAAGCGGGAGGGCACGGTCGGGCCCCAGCCACCGTCGTGATGACGCCCGTAGGGAGCGTCGATGAACATGAGCAAGGCGAAGGTGAGCGCGGCGAGGCCGAAGTAGGCCGCCACCAGCCAGCCATGCAGCACGAGCTCGTCCACCCCTCAGCTCCCTGTGCCGATGTCCTCTGCGCCAAGTCTCCGCAGGAGCCCATCGACGGACTCGTAGGTCCACGGCTCCATCTCCGCGGCGGCACGCGCGTGACGCGTGTCGATGCCCAGCTCCCTACAGACACGCACAGCGTATCGGCGACGACCACGGCCCACGGGGAAGCGGAGCACCAAGGTGGCCCGCTGCTCAGGGGGAACGGCGTCGACGAGCTCCTTGAGGCCAGAGCGGTCGGAGGGCTCCAGCACGAAGGTGCGGCGGCCGGCAGTGGACCTCTTCACCAACAGCTCGCGTAGCGCCTTGGCGTAGCCCACACGCTGGCCCAGGAACTGGGGGCCCTCCATGATGAGAGCAGGGGCGGTCAGCACCAGACCCGACCAGCGGCGCTTGCGCACCCGCTGGGTCACCGTGTCGAGGAGCGCCTGCTGACCCAGCACACGGGAATCGGGCAGAAGGTGCTGAGCCACACGCGTCTTGCCCACGCCCGAGGGTCCGAAGAGGAAGACAAGCGGCCGGTAGCGCACCGCCCGAGGCAACGGCTTGCGGCCCAGGAACTCGGTGCTCGTCCCCGTCACGAAGGCTGGCTCCGAGCACCGTCCAGGGCGCACGGTGGCAGGCACAGCATGGCGTGACGTCGACAAGCTCGAACTCCCGGTCTCCGTGCTTCAGGCCAGCAGGCTCTTGGCGATGACGAGGCGCTGGATCTCGCTGGTGCCCTCGTAGATCGTGGTGATCCGGGCGTCACGGTAGAGGCGCTCCACCTCGTACTCCCGGCTGTAGCCGTAGCCGCCGTGGATCTGCACAGCCTTGTCGGCACAGAAGTTGGCGCACTCGCTGGCGTAGAGCTTGGCCATGGAGCAGGCCCGGCCCGCCACCCGCTGCTGCACGTCGAGGGACTCGCCCTTCACGCTCTCCTTGAGCACGGCGGCCTTGTGGACCAGCAGTCGAGAGGCCTCGATGCGCGTGCCCATGTCCGCGATCATCCACTGGATGGCTTGCTTGGTGGCGATGGGCTTGCCAAAGGCCACGCGCTCCTTGGCATGGGCAATGGCGAGGTCGAGGGCGCGCTGGGCGATGCCGAGCGCCTGGGCGGCGATGCCGATGCGACCGCCGTCCAAGGTGGCCATGGCGACCCGGAAGCCCTTGCGCTCCTCGTGGAGCAGGTTGGCAGCGGGCACCCTCAGTCCCTCGAAGACGAGCTCGGCGGTACCGGAGCAGTTGATGCCCATCTTGTCTTCCACCTTGCTCACGCTGAAGCCGTCCCAGTCGGTCTCCACGATGAAGGCGCAGACGCCGCGGTGCCGCTCGGCAGGGTCGAGGTTGGCGTAGGTGACGCAGATGTCGGCCTGGGGACCATTGGTGATCCACATCTTGGTGCCGTCGAGTACGTAGGCGTCGCCGTCGGGGGTCACCTTGGTGCGCTGGGCACCCGCGTCAGAGCCGGCGTTGGGCTCCGTGAGCGCGTAGCAGCCGATCTTCTCGCCGCTGGCCAGAGGGGGGAGGTACTTCATCTTCTGGTCTTCGTTGCCGAAGGCCAGGATCGGCCAGGCCGTGAGCGAGTTCTGGACGCTCATGATGACGCCCACGCCAGCGTCGGCGTAGCAGACCTCCTCGAGGGCCACGACGTAGTCGAGCACGCTCAGCCCGGTCCCGCCGTACTGCTCGGGAATGAACATGCCCATGAAGCCCATCTCGCCCAGGGTGGCGACGAGCTCGGTGGGGAAGCGGTGACTGCGGTCACGCTCCCCTGCGCCTGGCATGATCTCGTTGCGTGCGAAGTCGCGGGCAAGGTCGCGAATCTCCTGGGTCTCGTCGGGCAGCGTGAACATCAACCGGCTCCAGATACGGCGGCTGGTGAGACTAACCGGCGTGGAACACAGAAGGGGTGACGGGCGTGCTGACCGCTGTCAGGCCCCTGTGAAGCGCGCAGGGCGGCGTTCCACGAAGGCGGCCATGCCCTCTTCCTGATCAGCCGTGGCAAAGCAGAGGCCGAAGAGCGAGGCTTCTGCGGCCAGGCCAGCGTCGATGTCGAGACGGTCGGTCTCGTGCACGGCGCGCTTGACCATCGAGACAGCGACAGGGCCATTGGCAGCGATGCGACGGGCGAGCTTCAAGGCGTCGTCGAGCACAGCCTCCTCACTCACCGAGAGCGCCAGGCCCAGCGCCACGGCCTCCGATGCCTTCACCGTGCGGCCCGTCATCATGAGCTCGAGGGCGCGCTGGCGACCCACCCGGCGCACGAGTCGCTGGGTGCCACCGAAGCCGGGGATCACGGCCAGCTTGACCTCGGGCTGGCCGAAGGAAGCGTTGGCGCCAGCCAGGATCAGATCGCAGCACATGGCCAGCTCGCAACCTCCGCCCAGGGCGAAGCCGTTGACAGCGGCGATGGTGGGAGCGGACAGGGTCTCGAGGCGCGCGAGGATTCGCTGGCCTTCGCGAGCGAAGGCGGCCGCCTGGACAGCGCTGTACGACACCATCTCCTTGATGTCTGCGCCGGCAGCGAACGCGCGGTTGCCAGCACCGGTGAGCACGACGGCACGCGGGGCCGCTGCGTCGAGTGCATCGAGAACGGAGGCGAGATCGGCCACCATCTGACGGTTGATGGCGTTCAGGGCCTTGGGACGATGCAGCTCCACGACAGCGATCTGTCCGGAGGATGCGGCTTCTTCGGGATCCTGAGACACTGGCTCGAAGCGAAGGTGAACGGTCTGCAGCTCCACGGGGACCTCCTCAGCGGCGGGCGTAGGGGTAGAAGCCGCGACCAGACTTTCGGCCCAGCCATCCGGCCTCGACGTACTTCCGGAGCAACGGACTGGGGCGGTACTTGCTGTCGGCAAAGCCGTCGCTCAAGACCTCCATGATGGCCAGACAGGTGTCCAGGCCGATGAAGTCGGCCAGGGTCAGCGGACCCATGGGCACGTTGGTGCCCAGCTTCATGGCCTGGTCGATGTCTTCGACGCTGCCGATGCCTTCATAGAGCGCCTGCACCGCCTCGTTGATGTAGGGCATGAGCACGCGGTTCACGATGAAGCCGGGCATGTCACGGCCCTCGACGGTGGTCTTGCCCATGGCCTGCGCGACCGCCTCGACCGTGGTCCAGGTCTCGTCGGTGGTCGCGAGCCCACGGATGAGCT
>JAERSX010000633.1 GCA_016845285.1 Deltaproteobacteria bacterium
GTCCCATGGAGCCTCCTCGGCCGGGGTATCGGGTGGGTGTCTCCAGGGCACGCTCAGGGGCAGAGGTCTGCCCCGGACGGGCAGAGCACGGCGACGAAGAGGCTGGGGCCCTGGGCACTGGGGTCGGGGGGTAGCCGGCGCCAGGACGAGACCTCCAGGCCGGCAGCCTCGGCCACTGCCGCCAGGTCCGCCTCGGACAGTCCTGCCCTCACATGGCCCATGGCGCGTCGGAAGTCATCGCGATTGTGGGGTGCCATGTCGACGAGGACGAACCGGCCATCTGGACGAAGGATGCGCGCGACCTCGGCCAGGACGGGTGCAGGCTCGGAGATGTAGGGGAGCACGAGGGTGCAGAGGGCCAAGTCGATGGTGGCATCCTCGAGCGGGATGGCGTCCAGCTCGGCCTCGACCAGGCGGACGTTGTCGAGGTCAGCGGTGCGACTTCGGGCGACGTCGAGCATGGCCGCTTCCCGGTCGATCCCGACCACCTGACCCACCACGGGGCTGAGCAACGGCAGCATCAGACCGCTGCCGCAGCCGAGGTCAGCGGCGACGAGACCTTCGGGAAGGAGGTGGAGCAGCGTGGGGACGATGAAGGCTCGTCCGAACTGCTCGTCCCTCACGGCGTCCCAGCGGCTTCCTTGAAGGCGGAAGAAGTCGCGACGAGCGCCGTCTCGCTGAGCGATGACGGCATCGAGCCTGCGGAGGTCTTCGGCCAGCATGCTCTCCGGGTGCCCTGCATCGGCCTCGAGCTCACTCCGCACCAACGACCAGAGCGCCACGGCCTCGGGAGCAAGGTCGTCTTGGGCCGGTCGGTAGATGGCCGCAGTGCCCACGCGCCGGTGCTCCACCCAGCCACCCTGGCCCAGCTGCTTGAGGTGGCGGCTCACCGTCGGCTGCGAGGTCTGGAGCACCCGTGCCAGCTCGCCCACGGCCAGAGGCTCTCGCTCCAGGACCCACAAGATGCGCGCGCGGATCGGCTCGGAGAGGGCACTCAGGCGCTCGAAGATGGGAACGGCCATGCTTTTCGCCGTAAGGGCTTGCGCTTCATTCGTCCATCCAGATATACGGGTGAAGCATTCTTCGACACCTACCCCGAGGCTTCCATGAGCGCAGTGCCCATCCTTCCCGAGCGGACCTTCATGAACACCGGTCTGCCCCTGTTCAGCGGCTACTCCCACAAGGTCCGCGACCTGTCCGAAGACAGTGTCCGCTTCGGCCGCAAGGAGCTCGACCTGGCCCTGGTCGAGATGCCCGGCCTCGCCGCGCTGCGGGAAGAGTTCGCCGGTCAGCAGCCCCTCGCGGGCGCCAAGATCATGGGCTCCCTGCACATGACCATCCAGACCGGCGTGCTCATCGAGACCCTCGTCGAGCTCGGCGCAGAGGTTCGTTGGGTGAGCTGCAAC
The DNA here is from genome assembly GCA_016845285.1 of Deltaproteobacteria bacterium. Classification (GTDB taxonomy): domain Bacteria; phylum Myxococcota_A; class UBA796; order UBA796; family UBA2385; genus BH17. Next base: position 1,407 of record JAERSX010000633.1, read on the forward strand.
ATCTTCAGCACCCAGGACCACGCCGCTGCCGCGGTCGTCGCCGGTCCGAACGGCACCCACGCCGAGCCCACTGGCCCCTCTGTCTACGCCTGGAAGGGTGAGACCCTCGAGGAGTACTGGTGGTGCACCCTTCAGGCTCTGGTCTGGCCCGACGCCACCGGCTGCAACCTGATCCTCGACGACGGTGGCGACGCCACCCTGCTCATCCACCTCGGACACGAGCTCGAGAAGGCCGGCAAGGTCGCTGACCCGGACAGCGCCAGCAACTTCGAGGAGAAGGTCATCCTCACGCTCCTCAAGGACGTGCGCGCGGTCAAGGGCGACACCTACTGGACCGACATGGCTCGGCGCATCCGCGGCGTCTCGGAGGAGACCACCACCGGTGTGCACCGCCTCTACGAGCGCATGAACGCCGGCACCCTGCTCTTCCCGGCCATCAACGTCAACGACTCGGTCACCAAGTCCAAGTTCGACAACGTGTACGGCTGCCGCCACTCCCTGGTCGACGCCATCATGCGCGGAACCGACGTGCTGCTTAGCGGCAAGCGCGTCCTCATCGCCGGCTTCGGCGATGTGGGCAAGGGCTCTGTCGACTCCTTGCGCGGCCAGTACGCCCGTGTCTCTGTCACCGAGGTCGACCCCATCTGCGCTCTTCAGGCCTGCATGATGGGTCTCGACGTGGTGCGCATCGAAGACGTCATCAACACCACCGACATCTTCGTGACCTCGACGGGCAACAAGGACATCATCAGCGCCGCTCACATGCTGCAGATGAAGCACAACGCCATCGTCTGCAACATCGGTCACTTCGACAACGAGATCGACATGGCTGGCCTCGAAGCCATGCTCGAGACCGGAGACGTCGAGAAGATCGAGATCAAGCCCCAGGTCCACGAGTGGCGGTTCAAGAACACCACCCATGGCCCCAAGGGTGGTGGCCACAGCATCATCGTCCTGGCTGAGGGCCGGCTGGTGAACCTCGGATGCGCCACCGGCCACCCGAGCCTGGTCATGAGCGCCAGCTTCACCAACCAGACCATCGCCCAGATGGAGCTGCACGCCAGCGCCGAGGACTACGGCGGCAACCAGGTGGCTGACGCAGGCAGCAAGAACCCCGAGGTCGTCACCTTGCCCAAGCACCTCGACGAGAAAGTGGCGCGGCTTCACCTCGAGAAGTTTGGTGCGCGTCTCACCACGCTCAGCGAGGAGCAGGCGGCCTACATTGGCGTCACGGTCGATGGTCCCTACAAGCCCGAGCACTACCGTTA
>JAERSX010000634.1 GCA_016845285.1 Deltaproteobacteria bacterium
AGACCAAGCAAGGCCGTGCCTGGCGTGGCCGAGGCCGCTGCGGACGCCACGAGCTGTGTGGCCTCTGTCTCCGGGAGGCCTGCACGCAAGAGGTCAGCCAGTGTCTGGAGGGCGCGAGCCGCGTGGGGCCCTCCCGCATCTGCAGCGATCCGAGTGATGGTGACCGAGCGTGCTCCGGCAGCCAGCGCGGCCGCGGCTGCCTCGATGACGGGCCCGGTGGAGTCCGTCGGCAGGAGGCGCTGTGCAGCCGCCAGCTCGTCGACGCGGGCTGTCAGCACCTGGGCGATGCGGTGACTCGGGATGCCCTTGGCCAGGCCTTCCTGAAGCTTGCGGGACAAGGCATCGGTCGGCAGGCCGGCCTCCCCTGCAGCTGACACCACCTCGGCCGGCTGTGGGTCTTCATTGCCAGCCCGTGCTGGGCCGCTCAGAGCGCCGACCAGGCAGAGCATTTGAAGATGGCGCATCACACTCATTCGTCTCTTGTACGGTCCGGAGTCAGCTCTGGATACTTGTCGCGCAGAACCCGCTCGAGCTGCTGCAGTCCTCGGCGCACCCGCTGCTTGAGCGCTGGCACCTGAACTCCTGTAATTTCAGCTATCTCCGCGTAGCGTAGGCCCTCGAGATGGTAGAGGCTCACCGCCTCCCGATACTTCGGCTTCAGCTCGAGAAGCGCCTCTCGAACCTGCGAATCTTGCTCGGCTCGGGCGGTCTGGCTCTCGGGCCCGATGCCTTGGTCGGGCCGCCAAGGCTGCAGCGGACCGACCCGCCGCCACCAGATGGTGCGCAGTCGGTCACGACAGAGGTTCGCGCCGATGGTCAACAGCCAGGGCCGAAAGGCGCGTGAAGGATCGTAGCGGTGGTGAGCTCGCATGGCGCGAACCAGGGCCTCCTGTGCGAGGTCCTCTGCATCGGCTGGGTTGCCGATCATGCGAAGGCAGTGGGTGTACAGCTTGTCCAGATACGGCTCGGCCAACGCCTCGAACGCGGCAACATCCCCATCCTTGAACGCGCACCGGAGTGCGTAGTCGCCGTCGTCGACTGGGTGGCTCGATCTCGCGGCAGGCACCATGAACGGAAGTATAGGCGCGCGGGTGTGGGTGCTCCCCGCCGTCCACCCTCGCTGAACAATCTCCGCCTCCAGCGAGACATGTATGTCACCGACGAGAGGCCTGGAACGTAAGCCCTCCCTTGAACCGAGGTGTCACATGTTCCGAAACCCCGTCCGCCTGTTCGCCTACGGCGCCCTGCTCTCCGCCTGTTCCCCCGTGGACGCCGAATACGGACTCCTTGATGGTGCAGGCCCCATGGGCGAGAGCAAGATCTATGGCGGCAGCCCTCCGGACTCCGGCACTGCCCACGATGCCGTTGTGGGCCTGCACCAGCTCGCGAAGGGTGGTCGCTCCGTCTACGTGTCTCCCTTCTGCAGCGGCACGCTCATCCGTGGTGACGTCGTCGTCACCGCCGCCCACTGTCTATCGGGCATGTCGTCGAACAAGGTCGCCATCTTCGTGGGTGACGAGGCCACCACCGATCCCGCCTCCAGCGACTACATCTGGGACCACCTCTACACCGTGAGCAGCGTCACTTCCCACGGAAGCTACAGCAGCTCCCAGCTCACCAACGACATCGGACTCCTCACCCTCGACTCCGACGCCGCGGCGGCTGAGGGCGTGAGCCCGGTGCCAGAGCTCCCAGCAGATGAGGGCTTCACGTCGGCGGATGTGGCCGCCGGCCTCAACCTGAACTTCGTGGGCTTCGGCATCACGGAGACCACGGGGACAGGCACCAAGCTCCAGGTGGACCTGCCGCTGGGCGCGCTGGGTTGCGGAGTCAGCGGCTGCCCCTCGTCGGGAGTGGCGGCAACACAGATCTCCTACAGCCAGACGGGTGGCGGCGGACCCTGCAGCGGCGACAGCGGTGGTCCCGCCTTCATCGATCGTAGCGGCACGACCTATGTGGCGGGCCTCACTTCCTACGGCGACGCAAGTTGCTCGGTCTACGGCGTGAGCACCCGCACCGACGCCTTCGAGGGCTGGATCGCAGACCAACTCGGTGAGAGCGGTGGTGGCAGCGGAAGCGGAAGCGGCGCAGACTCTGGCGGCACGGACTCTGGCGGCGTCGACACCGGCACCAGCGGCACATGTGGCGACGGCGTCTGCGGCACGGGCGAGAGCTGCGATGGTCGCGACGGTACGGACGCTTGTTCCGACGACTGCCCGGGCAAGACCAACGGCAAGCCGAGCAACCGGTACTGCTACGTGGAAGGCGTCTGCGAAGGACCTGGTTGCCCCTGACTTTGAGGGCTCGGGTTCGCGGGGCCGGGTACTGCCAGGTACCCGGCCCCGAATTCGTCTCCCTCCAACGCCCACCAGCCCAGAGGCAGCGTTGGGAGGCTCCAGCGCGATAGGCTCGCCCGCCACGGAGGGCGTGCATGTTCCGACGGCTCCTGCTGGCGAACCGCGGTGAGGTGGCAGTGCGGGTGCTTCGCACCTGTCGTGCCCTGGGCATACAGGCGGTTGCGGTTGCTACACCCGCCGATCGCGACCTGCGTTGGCTGCAAGACGCCGATGAGGTGGTGGAGCTACCCGACAACCGCGCCTACCTCGACCAAGACGCTCTCATCGACGCAGCGACGCGGACCGCCTGCTCGGCCTTGCACCCCGGGTGGGGCTTTCTCAGTGAAAACCCCACCTTCGCGGCGCGCTGTGAGGCGGCGCGGTTGAGCTTCGTCGGACCACGCTCGGCCACCATGCGCCGCATGGCCGACAAGGCCCAGGCGCGGGCGACCATGACCGCCCTGGGGCTGCCGCCCATTCCTGGCTCGAAGGGCTGGCTACCGAGTGTCGCGGCGGCACGGGTCGTGGCCGAACAGCTCGGCTACCCCGTGCTGATCAAAGCGGTGAGTGGCGGCGGAGGGCGCGGAATGCGGCGCGTCTTCGAGCCGAGCGCGCTCGAGGGGGCGTGGCGAGATGCCTCGGCTGAGTCTCAGAGCGCCTTCGGGGATGGGCGCCTCTACCTCGAGAAGCTGGTGATCGACGGGCGGCACATCGAGCTCCAGGTGTTGGGTGACGGCCGTGGCGGCGTCCACGTCCTCGGAGAGCGGGAGTGCTCGGTCCAGCGGCGCCATCAGAAGCTGCTCGAGGAGACCCCCTCGGTGGCGGTGGACGAACACCGCAGGGCCGAGGTGATCGAGCGTGTACGGGCTGCGTGCGCGGCGCTGAAGTACCGTGGCGCCGGCACGGTAGAGATGTTGCGCGATACCGATGGCGCCTTGTGGTTCATGGAAATGAACACCCGCCTCCAGGTCGAGCACACCATCACCGAGGCTGTCACAGGCGTAGATCTCGTGGCCGCCCAGCTCGACGTGGCCGCCAATCGGCCCTTGGGGAGGGCTGCTGTCGCTGCAGGACACGCCATCGAGTGCAGAATCAACGCCGAGGATCCAGCCCGAGGCTTCCGCCCTACACCAGGCAGGGTGACCCGTCTGCGGATGCCTGCAGGGGAGGGGATCCGCGTGGACACGCACCTCCGCGAGGGTGACCGAATCTCGCCCCATTACGACAGCATGTTCGCCAAGGTCATCGCTCACGGCCCTGACCGGTCGACCGCCATCTCGCGGATGGAGGCCGCTCTCGCCGGTCTCGAGGTGGAGGGCGTGCACACGACCGCGGCTCTCCACCAGTCCATCCTCGCCCACCCCGACTTCAGGGCCGGCGCCTACGACACGGGCTGGCTCGAGCGGAGCGGCCTCCTCGCCGAGCCGGACTCCAGCGGAGCCTCCACGTGAAGCTGACCCTCGACCCCATCGGACGAATTCTCTCCTCTGACACTTCCACTGCGGCGGCGAGAGAGCACGTCGACAAGCTCCACGGCGAGCTCGAAGAGAAGCGTGCCGTCGTCGCAGAAGGCTGGGGCGCTCACCGCGCGCACCGGAAGGGCAAGCGCACCACCTGGGAGCGCATCGCCGCCCTCAAGGATCCCGGGAGCACGGTGCACTCGGTGGGAACCCTGGTGAACTGGGGGAAGGACTTCGCTGGCTCGAAGCGGCCCGCCCCAGGGGCCGGGGTGGTGACCGCCTTCTGTCGCATCCACGACCGCTGGTGCATGGTCATCGCCAACGACAACACCGTGGCCAGCGGAGCCTGGTGGCCGCTCACGCCCGAGAAGATCGAGCGGGCACAGGGCATGGCTTTGCGTCTGCGGCTGCCGGTCGTCTATCTCGTCGACTGCAGTGGTCTGTTCCTGCCGGAGCAGGCCAACAGCTTCCCGGGCCTCACCGGCGCCGGTCACATCTTCAAGAAGAACGCGGAGCTCTCCGCGGCCGGCGTCCCCCAGGTGGCCGGCGTCTTCGGGGACTGCATCGCGGGTGGTGGCTACATGCCCATCATCAGTGATCGGGTCTACATGACCGAGCAGGCCTACATGGTCATCGCGGGCGCGGCCCTGATTCAGGGCGCGAAGTCGCAGAAGCTCACCAGCCTCGACATCGGCGGCCCGGAGGTCCACGTACATCGCTCGGCCTGCGCCGACGTTCGTGTGCCCGACGACGACACGGCGGTGCGTCTCATTCGTGACGAGGTGGACCGTCTGCCCAGCAGTGGTGCGGACTTCTACCGCCACGGTGTGGTGCCCGAGGCTCCTCTCTTCCCCCCAGACGAGCTCTCTGCGCTGTTCCCCGCAGAGCATCGACACGTCTACGACATGCGACAGGTCCTCGCGCGCCTCGTCGACGGCTCCCTCTTTCACGAGGTCCTCGCCGACACTGGCCCTGAGGTGGTCGTGGGTGTGGGCCGGGTCGGTGGTCTCTGGATGGGCTTCGCGGCCAACGTGCTCGAGCCGCAGCCCCATCCCGAGGGCAAGGGCATGCGCCCTGGCGGCATCCTGTACAGGGCCGGCATCGCCAAGCTGTCCGCGTTCAGCCGGGCCTGCAACGACGATGGCATCCCGCTGGTGTGGCTGCAGGACATCGCAGGCTTCGACATCGGAGTGGAGGCCGAGGCGCAGGGGCTCCTCGGCTACGGCAGCTCGCTCATCTACACCAACAGCACCAACGAGACACCCATGTTCACGGTGTTGCTGCGCAAGGCCTCAGGCGCTGGCTACTACGCCATGTCGGGCCTTCCCTACGAGCCTGTCGTGCAGCTGAGCACGCCGCTGGCACGTCTCGCCGTCATGGAGGGACGCACCCTGGCCATCGCCGCGTACAACACCAAGCTCACCGACGATTTCGAGATCGCGTCCACGGACCCCGACGAACGGGCTGCCATCGCTGCTGGCATGGCCGAGGTCGCGGCACGCATCGAGGCGGACATGGACCCGGTCGCGGCCGCCGCCCGCATGGACACTGACGAGGTGGTGCGTCTGGACGAGCTCCGTGGCTGGCTGGAGGCGCTCGCCGAGATGGCCTACCAGGCCATCGGCCACCGTCGCATCAAGAACCCCCGGATCTGGTCGCTTCATGATCTCGAGCTCTTGACTGCAGGTCGCACCGCAGTCAAGAGCGACGGCGTGCAGGATGCTCCCAGCGAGCAGCCCGAAGAGCCCGTGGAAGAGGGCGCCGTGGCCGTGCGTGCACCCATGGAGGGAAGCGTCTGGCTGCGCCAGTCTCCCGACGCGCCCGCGTTCGCACCCGTGAACGCCGCTGTGGAGCCAGGCGCGACCGTGGCCCTGATCGAGGTCATGAAGACCTTCAGTCCCATCCGCGTCGATTGCGCTGGCACCGTGCTCCGATGGTGTGTCGATGACGGCGCGGGCGTCTCGCCCGGACAGCTCATCGCATGGCTCAAGCCCACCTGATCCTGTCCGGAGTCCGAGCCCTTCCGGGGTGCGTGGTACGCTCTCTTGGTCGTCGGAGGTGATCGTGCGAATGCGTTGGGGCCGCTTCATCTGGAGTACCGGGCTGCTCGCCCTTCTCATGGTGGGGGAGGCACGCGCGGAGTGCCAAGGGGCCTACACCGGCAGCCAGCTCGGTGAAGACATCGGCCGCATGACCACCTCGCTTCGCATCCTCGACGAGAAGACCTTCATGGAAGCGGGCACGCGCATGGAAGCGCGCATCATCTGTGTCCGCAGCTCCCTGCCGCCCCGGCTGTACGCAAGCGCCTACCGCTTCATCGGCACCACGCACTTCTTCAAGGGTGATGAGGAGGGAGCCCGCTCCTGGTTCCGCAGCGCCCTTGAGCTGGAGCCGGAGTTCTACTGGGACGCCGGAGACCTCGACATCGGGCATCCACTTCGGCTGGCCTTCGACGACGAGCGCAGCTCGGCGGCCGCAGATCCGGTGCCGCTCGAAGGAAAGCTACTCAAGGAGATCGCGGGCGCTTACCTGACCTTGGATGGCCGGCGCCTCGACAAGGCCGCTGCCACCGTCGACCGTCCGCACTTCCTGCAGGTGGTCTCCGAGTCCGACAAGACCATCCGCTCCGTGGTCGTCATTCAAGGCAACGCCATTCCCGACCAGTTCCTCGAGGACGCCCCTGTGGCGGTCGTGGCGGACGAGGGCAAGAAGAAGGGCAAGAAGAAGAAGGAGAAGGACGGGGAACAGGTCGGCTTCGAGGACAGCGGTCAAGAGTCCGAAGGGGCGAGCGACGGAACCGAGGACATGTTCGCGACCTTCGTGGTCAAGCGTGTGCGACCAAAGGCGAAGACGCCGCTGATGTTGGCGGGAGGCGTCGTGAGCCTCGCGGGTGTCGGCATCTACGGCGCCAGCTTTGTCACCCACTCCCAGTTCGAGTCCGCCACCACCACCGAAGATCTCGAGGGCGCACGCGACCTCACCAACATGCTGGTCGTAGCCTCCGGCGCCACCCTCGCGGTGGGCCTCGGGGTTGGGTACGTCGGCATCATGATGGACGGCAGTCCCGGGCTGAGGTTCGGTGGGCGCTTCTGAGTCCTCGTGGAAGGGGCGGAGTGGCCGGGTCTACACCGCGATCAAGGGCGAACCCGTGCGCGAGGGACGCCACAGTTACGCGCGTGCAGTGCGAGCCGTCGGGCCACCCGTAGGGCGCTCCACCGTCGATGAAGGGGCCCGCCTGGCGCTGAAGGCCATCCGTAGCCCCACCCCGGATGTGGCCACGGCCTTCCGCGACGAGGTCCGGGTGATGGTGGGTCTCACCGGTGCGTTCCGCCGTCCGGTCTGCCCGCGGCTGATCGATGGAGTCGACAGCGACGCGGGGCCCGCGGCGGTGATGGAGTGGTGCCAGGACGATCTCGAGCTCTGGTGGGCCTCGCGTTGCATGCGTCCAGATGCGCTGCGTGCCCTGTGCCACATGCTCGAGACCCTCTGCATGGGGCTGGCCGACTTTCATCGGGCAGCCTCGCGAGAGCAGGGCTTTCGAGATGTGCACCCCGACCTACGTCCTCGCGCACTGATGCGCACCGACGTGGGGCACTGGGTGGTCTCGGGCTTCGCCCATCGGTTGGAGGACGACAAACCCACCGATGTCATGCATGCCGCGACCGAGCTGATGGGCAGCACCGAGAACTTCGCGGCACCCGAGCTGATCTTCGGGGCCCGAAAGCCTGAGCCAGCCGCCATCGACACATGGTCCATCGGTTCGGTGCTCTTCGCCATGCTGCGCATGCGGCTCCTCCTCCTGCGTGGCACCGAGCTCCCTGCGACTGGAACGGAGAGCCACCACTTCCGGACTCACCGGGCCCACCTGGTGCACGATCTCTACCTACGGAAGCCGCGGCTCTTCAGCGGGCGAGAGCTCGACGCGCGCCAGTTCCTGTACCCGGACCGACTGCCCGATCAAGATCAACGCTCGCTGCGGGAAGCCCTCGTCGGCATCTTGGGTCTGGGCGAAGAGCGTAGAGAGAACGAAGTCTTCGAGGCGCTCGGCACCCTGCTCGACCGTGCTCTGTGCATCAGCCCGGCGAAGCGGTTCACCGATCCTCTCGAGCTGGCACGGGTCCTCGGGGGAATCGCGGCGATGGCGAGCCCAGGGGCAGGGGAGCACGCGGTCACCGAGATCGGGCAGTTTCCATCGCCGGCGGCGGCCAGCCAGGTGTCGGATGAAGACACCCGGGTCATCAACTACGACGAGGCACCCTTCTTCGAGCAGGTCGAGGAGCCACCACCCGCATCGCCCGAGCCCGAGGCGGTGACCGAGCCCGAGGCGGGGACGGAGCCCGAGGCGTTCACCGAGCGAAAGGCGTTGCCTGACCCGGAGGCGCTGGAGACGACGGTCCCCGAGGACACCGGTTCACCATTCGACCGCGCGGGTCCGACCCTGCTCGACACCGATGCGCTCGCTGCCGACACGGTTCGTGAGGCCGCGCTGAGGGAGTCCGCGCCGGCCCCGACCGCCCTGGGGGCTGACGGGGAAGAGCTCATGGCTCCGGACGCCCGCCTCGCAGACCAGGAGCGGCAGCTTGCGCGCGCCCTCGCTCGCCTCAAGAGGCTGGAGGCTCGGGTGGAGCTCATGCGGCGGGACCTCGCCGAGGCCGAGCCCACCAAGCCAAGCGGAAAGGGCGGCTTGGGTGCGGCGTTGATCGCGTTGATCGCGCTCGGCGTGGGCACGCTGGCCCTCGGTGGCACCGCGTGGCATTGGGCGGCCGGCTACGACGCAGCTGCACCGGTCGTCACAGCATCCGACCCGGCAGATGCTCCCTCGGACGCTCCGGCGCCGGCGGAACTGACCGAGGACACGCAGGCTGCAGCGGCTACAGCCACCGATGAGGCGGAAGCCGAGCCGGAGCCCGATGCAACCCCGGCCGTAGATGATGAAGCCGCCGGGGAGGCTGAGGCTGAGGCTGAGGCTGAGGCTGAGGCTGAGGCTACGAGTAGCCCCAAGTCGAGTGGCAGTGAAGCCTCGGCGAGCCAGCCCCAGAAACCTGCGGCAGTGGTG
>JAERSX010000635.1 GCA_016845285.1 Deltaproteobacteria bacterium
GTCCTGCCTCACCTCCGTAGACGATGACTGCGACGGCGTGGCCAACCCCGCCGACTCCGCCGACTGCCAGCTCTTCTACCTGGACGAAGACGGCGACGAGTTCGGTGTGGACGAGACGGCCTGCTTGTGCGCGCCCATGTCTCCCTACGACGCCTTCGTGGCCGAGGACTGCGACGACAGCGACGAGACCATCAACCCCGACGCCGAAGAGATCTGCGGTGATGGCGTAGACCAGAACTGCGACGACACGGCGGAAGGCTGCCGCGTGGAGCAGAACCTCACCACCGCCGATGCCGCCGTCACCTGGCAGGGCGACTGGAACGAGATGCAGCTGGGCGGAGGCCTCTGTGCCGGAGGCGATGTCGACGGCGACGGAGTGGACGACGTGTTCCTCGGCGCGCCCGGCGGCGTCGACGAGACCGGCGGGCTGTTCCTGCTCCATGGTGGCAGCCCCGTCGACGGCCAGCTGCCCGGTGATGCAGACGCCATCGTGCGCCTGGGAGACGGTGAGACCTTCGGCGCCACCTGTGCGGGTGACGCCGACTGGGATCAGGACGGCTTCGCCGACATGGTGGTGAGCCATGCCGACGAGGGACTCGCGAGCCTGTTCCTGGGACCGCTGAGCGGCACGCTGCAGAGCGGCGACGAGGTGCTGGCCCTGAGCGGTGGAGCCGGCTTCGGCGAGGCGGTCACCTTCGGAGATCTCGACGGCGACGGCTGGGACGATCTGGTGGTGGTCGACGCCGCCGCTGGAGAGATCCTGGTGGGCATCAACAACCAGGCCAGCGGCATCGACGAGCTGAGCCTCACGGGTGACGATGTGGTGGATGCGGCGGTGGCCGCAGTCGGAGACACCGATGGCGACGGGATCGGAGACCTCTGGATCGGCCTGCCCCAGGCAAGCTTCGGCGGTGCCGCCTACCTGGTGACCGGCGCAGTGGAGAGCGGAAGCCTCGACGATGCCGAGGCGATCGTGACAGGCCGCCGCACAGACGACCTCGCGGGCGACACGGTGACCGCCGCGGGGGACGTCAACGGCGACGGCAAGGCCGATGTGCTCATCGGTGCACCAGAGAACGGTGACGAAGGCTCGCGTGCAGGCCGCGTCTACCTCCTCTATGGGCCGCTCACGAGCATGGCGCTCGACGAGTCGCCCGACGGTGCGACCGGCGGCTCCGGTCGTGACTTCGCGGGCTCGAGCCTGGCAGGGGGAGTCGACCTGGACGGAGACGGCTACATCGAGCTGCTCGTGGGCGCCCCTGGTAACGACGACGGCGGTGACACCGCGGGTGCCGTCCACGTGATCTACGGCCCGCTGAGCGGCATCGCAGATCTGGCCATCAGTGAAGGGGAGATCCTCGGCTCCGCAGACGGCGACGAGCTCGGCTCCTCCATCGCCGTGGTGGGCGACCTCGACGACAACGGCATGCCAGACTTTGCCCTGGGCGCCCCCATGGCCGCAGGAGATGGCACTCAGGCTGGAGAGGTCACGCTCTGGCTCTCACTCGGCCTGTAGCAAACCATTCGTGAGTGACGACAGCATCAAGGCTCACGCGACTCACGTGACTCACTCGACTCACGTGAGTCACGTGGCTCACCACCACTGATCTCGGCATCCAGCGCGGCCCGAGCCACCACCGCCAGCTCCTGAACGACAGCGTCTTCGGGGAGCAAGCGAGCCGCTGGGGCGATGGTACGAACCGCCTCCGCATTGCGCCCCACCTCGAGCAGGTGCTGCACCAGGCGCATGCGCATGGGCAGCTGGTAGGGGTCGAGCTTCAGCGCCTCCTGGAGCAAGACGATGCTCTTGTCGGCCTCACCTCGAGACCACTGGACCTGTGCGGCAGTGGAATGAGCCCAGGGGCTGCGGGGCATGCGCTGCAGGGCGTACTCCGCCTCGATCCACGCATCCTCGACCCGGCCGTCGGCCAGATACAGCTCGGCGCGGGTCAACGACAGCTCCGCATGGTCCGGGTAGAGCCCGAGGTATTGATCGGCCAGCTCACGAGCGAGGGGGATCTCCCCCTGCTGCACCAGCGACCGCACGATGCCGCCCATGGCCTCCGGGCTGGCCGGCTGGAGGGCCAAGGCCTCCCGGAACCAGCTCTCCGCCTCGGCCCAGTCGCCGAAGCTCGCCTGGAGGCCAGCCACCTGCAGCGCCACCGTGGAGCTGGGGGAGCGGTGGAAGAGGTCGACGTAGCGGTTCAGCGCCTCGCCAGGACGACCCTGTGCCTGGAGCAGCCGAGCACGAAGGTGCTCCACACCCCAGGTGCCGGGCATGCGCGCCTCCAGCTCGTCGAGCATGGCGCTCGCGATGCGCAGACGACCAGCCCCCATGGCCTGGCGCACCTGCCAGGTCAGCGGGACGACATCGATCACATCGCGGGGATCGACATCTCCAGCCTCGGCCGAGGCATCGCCCCCCATGTAGCCGAGAGCCATGAGCTGCTCCATGGCCTCGGCGTCGAGGGAAGCGGAGGGCGCGATGGTCTCGTCGAGGGCCCCCTGGAAGGAGTCGAGGCGCTCTGCATAGGGCCGCAGCGGCACCGTGCCGTCCTCCATGGTGAGCACGCGATCGGCCAGCCTTGGGTAGAAGGCACCCCAGGCGCCCTCGGTGTAGCGGCCCTCGTCGTCCGTGACGCTGAAGAGCGGGGCGAGGCCCAGGTTGAACTGACCGGTCAGGGCCTCGCTGTAGGAGAA
>JAERSX010000636.1 GCA_016845285.1 Deltaproteobacteria bacterium
GGACCGGTGGCGGCGGGCCAACGCCCCCAGGAGGCGCTCTGCCGAGGGGTGACGGCGTCGCAACAACGCCTCGGCGGCCTCACGCTTTCGGCGCGGCGTACGCCTCCAGCTGTCGGGGGTGTCGGCACGCCGGTACATGCTGTCCTGAAGCACAAGCAGCTGCCGAACCTGCCAGCCGATCAAGGCGAGAAGGCGGTAGCTCACGCGATCGCTCGTTCCGGCCGCCTCCATCATCCGGTACACCGCGCTCAGCCCGCGATCTGCGTCGCGAGAGACGATGGCATCGGTGAGGTCCCACACCACGGCCTCCGCCACCAGGGAACTCACGGCTTCCACGGCGCTGCCATCGATGCGACCGGTTCCGCCCACATAGGCGGCCGCCTTGTCGACCTCGGAACGCAGTCGGGCCAGATCGCTGCCGACCAGCTCCACCAGCAACCTGGCAGCCCGCGGGTCGAGCTCGCAACCCAGGGTCCGTGCATGCGCCTGCGCAAAGGGGATGGGGCGCTGGTCCCGAGAGCGAAAGCGTTCGACCCGGCCGACCTTCTTGATCTTGTTCTGCAGCGACAGCCCGCGATTGCGGCCCCCCACCGCCTCGGGCAGCTTGCGGCCCTCGAGGAGCAGCACGGTGCTCGGGTTGGGCTTGTCGCAATAGGCCATCAGATCGTCGAGGAGCTCGACGGTCGCCTTCTCCATCACCTTGATGTGCACCACTCGGCGGCGGGCCATCATTGGCAGTGTGCGAGCCACGTCGAGCGCGCCGCTCGCGCCGTCGCCAGCCTGGTACACCGCCAAGTTGAAGCCCGGCGAGCCGCCTTCGAAGGCCGCCGACACCACAGCGTCGGCTGCCTCACGTACAAGGAGCACCTCGTCTCCCAACACCAAGTGGACGCTGGAGAGCTCGCTCACCGCCAGCCTCCCGTGTCGTGCTGCTGAACGCGGCTCATGGGTCTTCCGGGGGGGCGTAGAGCAACCACGTGATCGCCTCCCGGCCGAGCTCCTCGGCGAGAACCTGGAACGCGAGCGTCCGGGCATGGCTGGCACCGGCCGGGTCGCCCACCGCCACGCTATAGCTGTGGTCCGACCGGAGCACCAGCGAGCGAGGGGCAGCCCCCAGGACGGTCAGCTCGACTTCCAGCTCGGCGCGATGGACCTGGACGAGGCCTGCAGCCCCCGCGGTGGCGGTCTCGGCCGAGAGCACCCGAACCTGCACGGCGGCCTCATCCTGCGCAGGCCTTCGTGCACCCTGCCGCTCCAATTCCGCGGCGAGAGCCTGCCGCAAGGCCGCCGTCAGCCCCGCTTCGATAGAAGCATCAGCAACCTCGAGCACGGTCAGAGGCCCGACCACAGCGGGAGGCCGACCGAGCCGACAGCCGAAGGGCGCCGCCAGGAAGAGGATGGTGCAACACCGCTGGAGCGCCCATCGCGCACGTCGGGCTCGGTTGACACCTACACTGGGCACCGCGAAACTCCCAGACAGTTCTTCCCAGACAACGTGGGTGGGCCACCCCACCCGCTCAGGGCTCGCCAGTATCCCGCGGGCCCTCAATGGAGTGTCCATGTCCGCCCTCGGCCTGCTTCTCCTCGGCCTGCAGCCGGCCTTCGCAGAACTGCCTGCGGCTTGGACGCTCGGCGATCCACTGCCATCGCTCGACGATGCTCACCAGGCGTCGCTGCAGGTGCCGGTGGACGACGCTGGAACCACCCCCGATGTGGGTCAAGTCATTCGACCGACACTGATGGAAGTCAACTTCCGCGGTCGGTACCTCTTCCTCCCCGATTCCGTCCTGGACATCTGGTACTTCAACAGTGACGACCCTGGGGCCAACCCCTACCCGCGTCCCAAGATCCGGGCCTACCTGGCTGGGGCCGAGTTCGTGCTCAAGCCAGCACCAACCCACTGGATCTTCTACGTGGAGTACTTCTCCAGCAACGTAGAGGACGGCTACTGGGACGACGTGGAAGATCCAGCGGAGCACGAGGACGGCGATTGGATCGTGTTCGACAACTTCGCCATGATCGCCATCGGCGCCAACTACGGTCACGAGGTGTCCGTCAGCAATGACGAGAAGCCCGTGTGGGTCTCGATGATCTTCGGCGGAGGGCTGGGCTTCGGCGTGGTGACCGGAGGCCTGACCCAGTGGCACAACGGCAGCAATGCAGACAACACCGATCCGGCATGTCTACCGGAGTCTGCCGCCTATGAGCGCAAGGACAGCTGCCCGAACGATGGCGAAAAGCGAATTCCCGGCGTCCTGCCCATCGTCGACATCAGCTACAGCTTGAAGCTCAACTTCGCCGACCGTGCCAACCTGCGTCTGGACGCGGGGCTGCACGATCTGATCTACGTCGGCGGCGCCCTGGGCGGAGTCTTCTGAGTTCTCCTGGGCTGCGGCCTTGCCGCTCCCCCCGCGACCATGCTAGACGCCACGGAACCTCAAGGTTCCTGGAGTCAAGGTGATCCTGGTCACGGTCCGCGAGAACGAGCCCTTCGAGAAAGCACTACGCCGCTTCCGCCGCAAGGTGGAGCGCGAGGGCATCCGCAAGGACATCAAGAAGAACAGCTTCTACCTCAAGCCTGGCGAGAAGCGCCGCCTCAAGCAGCGCTTGGCCGAGAAGCGTCGGCGGAAAGCCATGCGTCGAGCCATCAAGAAGGCCCAGCAGCGTCGTCGCTGAGCCTCGCGCAGCTCCTGCGACGGAGTGAAGCGCGTCTGTAGCCCCCGCC
>JAERSX010000637.1 GCA_016845285.1 Deltaproteobacteria bacterium
CCCTCACCCTGGGGCAGGGGTCCTGACAGGGCCTCGGGCCCACCGAGCTCTTCGTCCTCTGCGGTGAGCTGCCCACCGCGCCCGTCGCCGTCGTCGTCCGCCACCGCCTCGCCACTCAGGGCCTGGGCGGCCCAGACGACCAGACCGTCACCGCCCGCCTGGAGCGCCACCTGGCCCATGAGGTTCGCCACATCGAGCGGAAGGGGCCGCTCGTCGGGGTCGTGGGCGAGCATGGAGCAGAGGAAGCTGCGGACGTCGTCGAGCCAGGGACGATCGTTGAGCTCCTGCCAGTCGATCTGCAGCAGGCGGTCGACGATGGCGTCGTCGTGACCCTCGAGGTCGCGCGGGATGGCGCCGAGACCCTCTCCCGTGAGCGCCGCGTGGAGGATGACCCCCAACCCATACGTGTCGGTGGAGATGCCCACCGGCCTCCCCTCGGGCGCCCGACCACCACGCCGCTCCACGCCGAAGCCCTCGACGCCCACGTTGCCTTGGCTGTCGATGCGGAGGTGCCCAGGCTTGAGATCCCCATGGAAGACCCCGTCCTCCTCGGCGATGGTGAGGACGTCGCCCACGTAGGCCACGAGCTCCAGTGCCGGATGGATGGGCAGCGGTCCCTTGCTGAGGAGATCGGTGAGGGGGATGCCTGGAGCATCTCCCTCGTCACTCAGGATCTGCCCTTCGTCCCCCGCTTCTCGGAGGTAGTAGAAGCTCACGCCAGTCCTTCCTGCGGTGCACCCCGAGCGGACTCCTGGGAGCCTCGGCCGGTCTCGAGTGGAAAGCGCCATGACCAGCGCAACGCTTCCGGGCCTCTCGGCGCGCGGCTCGGAAGCAGGGGCGGAAGGGCTGGCCCACCCCAGGCGCGGGACACGCGCATCATGCCACAGTTACGGGGGCGGCCGGAGGAGCCATGGCCAAGGTCCACCTGCCCAAGGGCACCCGCGATCTCCTGCCCGCCCAGATGCACCACCGTCTGGCGGTGATCGACACGATCCGGAGCGTCTTCACACGCTTCGGCTTCGCGCCTCTGGAGACGCCGGCCTTCGAGCGCATCGAGACCTTGATGGGCAAGTACGGCGACGAGGGCAACAAGCTCATCTACAAGATCTTGAAGCGCGGCAAGGGTGCCGAGCGGGGCGAGACCGACCTCGCCCTCCGCTACGACCTCACCGTGCCCCTGGCCCGCGTGGTCGCCATGAACCCCGGCTTGGCGCTGCCCTTCAAGCGCTACCAGATCCAGCCAGTGTGGCGCGCCGACCGCCCTCAGAAGGGGCGCTTCCGCGAGTTCTACCAGTGCGACGTCGACATCGTCGGCTCCAAGAGCCCGCTGGCCGATGCGGAGTGCCTGGCCGTGGTGGGCACCGCGCTCCACGAGCTCGGCTTCCACCAGTTCACGATTCGCCTGAACGACCGCCGCTTGCTGCGAGCCATGGCCGAGGCCATCGGCGCCGTCGACCAGGAGACGAGCATGCTCGTCGCCATCGACAAGCTCGACAAGATCGGCGTCGACGGTGTCCGCGCCGAGCTGGGGCGCCGGGGCTTCGACGAGGCCCAGGTCGACCGCATCTTCGACATGCTCGACGGTGGCGAGATCCCGGGCACCGCCCAGATCGAGGCCGATCTGGACACCCTGCGTGGCTACGCCGAGGCCCTGGGCGCCCCGGCGGGCTGCATCAAGCTCGACCGCACCCTGGCCCGTGGACTCGACTACTACACCGGCCCCATCTTCGAGACGGTGGTCACCGAGCCCGCCATCGGCTCGCTCAGCGGCGGCGGCCGCTACGACGGACTCATCGGCATGTTCAGCGGCCGCGATGTGCCGGCCGTGGGCGTGACCCTGGGCCTGGAGCGCATCTTCGTGGTGATGGAGGAGCTGGGCATGCTGGGCGACTCCAAGACCGCCAGCACGGTGTGGGTCACCCTGTTCGACGAGGAGACCCGCGGTGACTCCCTGCGGGTGGCCCGGGCCATGCGCGATGCCGGCCTCAACACCGAGCTCTCCCTGGAACCTCAGAAGCTCGGAAAGCAGCTCAAGAAGGCCCACCGCGCCGGCGTCCGCTGGGCCGTGGTGGTGGGGCCCGACGAGGCCGCCGCCGGCACCGTGCAGCTCAAGGATCTGCACGGCGACTTCAAGGGCACCTTGCCCCTCGCAGAGGCCGTGGCACGCATCACGTCAGGGTAGCGCCAGATGCAGAGCGATCTCGATGGCCCCCGGTTAGTCGAAGCCGCCTCGGTGTGCGCGGCACCACTGGAGCAGCCAATGAGCTTTCCCATCGACCTGTCCGCCTTCCAAGCGCTGCCCCTCGACCCCGCGGGCGGCCCGCTGACGGCCGAGCAGAGAGCAGCACTTCAGGCCAACATCGACCTGTGCCGCGACACCATCGTGTGCTTCACCGCCATGGGCTCGGCCAGCGGCATGGGCGGCCACACCGGTGGCGCCTTCGACACCGTGCCCGAGGCGATGATCGCCTACAGCTTCATCCAGCATGCCCGCGCGGGCGGCGGCCCCAGCATCTACCCGGTGCTCTTCGACGAGGCCGGCCACCGCGTCGCCACCCAGTACCTGCTGGCGGTGCTCGAGGGCGATCTCCCAGCCGAGCGGCTCCTCCGCTACCGCGAGCACGGCAGCCACCTCCCGGGTCACCCCGAGCGCGGCTTCACGCCCGGGGTGCACTTCTCCTCGGGCCGACTCGGTCACATGTGGCCCTTCGTCAACGGCCTGGCCATGGCCCGCCCCGAGCAGACCATCGTGATGCTGGGCTCCGATGGCTCCCAGATGGAAGGCAACGACGCCGAGGCCGCACGCCTCGCGGTGGCCCAAGACCTCAACGTCAAGCTCATCCTCGACGACAACGACGTCACCATCGCCGGCCACCCATCGGAGTACATGAAGGGCTTCGACCTCACCAAGACCCTCGAAGGCCACGGGCTGCCCGTCACCCGCGTCGACGGCGAAGACCTCGACGCCCTGTACGCCGCCATGTGCGCACTCTTCAGTGCCGACGGCCCCGCCGTGCTCATCTGCGAGCGCAAGATGGCACCCGGCATCGCCGGCATCGAGGGCACGAGCAAGGGCCACGACGTCATCAAGAAGGACCTGGCCATCGAGTACCTCGCCGCGCGCGGCCACGACGAGGCCGTCGCGGTGCTGAGCGCCGCCCCCAAGGGGCCCAAGCGGCCCCCGTTCCGCGGCACCACCGGCGGCTCCAAGAACCGGGCACTGTTCGGCACCTACATGAACGAGATCCTGGCCGAGAAGACCGCCGAGGAGCGCCGCGCCACCGTGCGGGTCTTCGACAACGATCTCGAGGGCTCGTGTGGCCTCAACACCATCCGTGAGGCGTACCCCGAGATCTTCGTGCGCGGCGGCATCATGGAGCGAGGCAACTTCTCGGCTGCCGCTGGCTTCGGCTACGAGGCCGGCAAGCAGGGCGTCTTCGCAACCTTCGCCGCCTTCCTGGAGATGGTGATCTCCGAGCTCACCATGGCCCGGCTCAACCAGAGCAATGTGCTGTGCCACTTCTCGCACTCCAGCTGCGACGACATGGCCGACAACACCTGCCACTTCGGCATCAACAACTTCTTCGCGGATGGCGGGCTGAACCCCCACGGCGGCACCGACAACACCCGCCTCTACTTCCCGGTCGACCGCTTCCAGTTCCGCGCCTGTCTGCGCAAGATCTTCGATGACCCGGGCTGCCGCTTCATCTTCTCCAACCGCTCGGCCCTGCCCGACATCCTGGCCGAAGACGGCACCCCCTTCTACGGCGAGGGCTACGACTTCGTCACCGGCGTCGACGACGTCGTCCGCAGCGGCACCGCCGGGTACGTCGTCTCCTACGGCGAGACCTTCTGCCGGGCCCTCGACGCCGTCGAGCAGCTCCGCGAGGCCGGCCTCGACGTGGGCCTCGTCAACAAGTGCACCCTCAACGTGTTCGACCCCGCCATGATGGCGCGCCTCGCTGCGGCCCCCTTCGTGCTCGTGGCCGAGGGCCAGAACGTCAAGACGGGCCTCGGCAGCCGCTTCGGCTCCGCGCTGCTCAAGCACGGCTTCAAGGGTGCCTTCGACCACCTCGGCGTGAACCGCGACGGCAACTGTGGGCTGTGGCAGCAGCTCGGCGACCAGGGCCTCGACTCCGACGGCATCAAGGCAGCCATCGAGCGTCTGGCCAGCAGCTGAGGGTCGGGCTCAGCCCAGCACCACCCACCCGGCCATCGTGCGGGCGCCACGAGAAAAGCGAGGGACGACGTGTGTCGTCCCCCGCCACTCCTTGGTCGCCTCGCGGGTAGGACGCGCGGGCAACCCATCTCTCATGCGGCCATGGGGGCCGCGGGGTAGTCGAAATCAGATGGCGAACTGGGTGGCCATCTCGGCCCAGTGGGCGGCCATGGCCTCCTTCTGGGGGCCGATGACGCCGACCTCGTTGCCCACGCGCTCGAAGATGTCGAGGGCCTCCTGGAGGTCCTTGCGATCGTGGGTGGCCATGTACGAGGTGCGGATGAGGCAGGCGTTGCTGGGCACAGCCGGGGGCAACACGGGGTTGGCGAAGATGCCCTCCTCGAAGATGCGGCGGTTGAACCAGAGCATCTGCTCCATCGGGCCGATGACGATGGGCACGACGGCGGTGTTGCTGCGCAGGCAGTTGAAGCCCATGTCCTCGAGCTGATCGCGCATCCAGGCGGCGTTGGCCCGCACCTGGTCGACCAGCTGTGGCTCACGCCGCAGCACCCTGAGCGAAGCCAGCACCGTCGCCACCACCGATGGGGTGAAGCTGGCGGTGTACATGAACTGCCGGCTGTTGTGCATCAGGTAGTCCTTCACCGCGGTGGGGCAGCCGAGGAAGCCACCCATGCTGGCGAAGGTCTTGGAGAAGGTGCCGCTGATGAGGTCCACCTGGTCGCTCACGCCGAAGTAGGCGGCGCTGCCTCGGCCACCGGGGCCGATGGTGCCCACGGCATGTGCCTCGTCCACCAGGAGACGGGCGCCGTACTCCTTGGCGAGGGCCGCGATCTCGGGCAGAGGCGCGAGCTCGCCGGTCATGGAGTACACCCCATCGACCGCGATGAGCTTGGCACCGGGGTGCTCCTTCCAC
>JAERSX010000638.1 GCA_016845285.1 Deltaproteobacteria bacterium
GGAGGGGCGCCAGCTCGCGCTGCGGGTCCAGAGGAAGGCACCGCCCCACATGGTCGCGGCCTCGGCGGCGACGAAGCCCAGCGCGCCGCTGAGCACGGCCTGGGCGACCCCGCCGAGCTGGTTGCTTAGGAGCAAGGCCTGGAACGCCTCGCGAGCGCCCTCGCCCGCGATGGTGGGGCTGAGCACCGTGGCCAGGATCTGGATGGTGCTGCCGAAGGTGATGGGCCAGAACTGGGCCGTGGTCACACCGATGGCGAGCGCCGTGAAGAAGTACACGACCGCGGTGGTGAAGTGGGTGATGAACTTGGCGGTGAGGGCGGCGAAGAGCAGGCCGACCTTGCCGCGGTAGGCGCCCACGGCTTGGGTGAAGTTGCCGAGCTGGGCGATGACCTTGCCGGCGATCTTCTGGACGGGGCCGATCGTGCCGAGTGCGCCGGCGATCTTCTCGATGATCTTCATGTTGAAGACGATGAAGTTGGGCCAGACCAGCCCGATGATCACGAACAGGCTGATGCCGCCGGCCACCGCCGCGATGGCCGCAGCCAGCAGGGGCGCCGCCTCCGGCTTGCCGGCGTTGGAGGTCACGTCGACGATGACCTGGTAGCCAAAGGGCATGGTGAGGACCATGCCGAGGAAGAGGCCGGTCACGCCGATGAACTTCTCGAGCACCTTGGCGGTGATGGCCCGGGGCCACTGGTTGCTGTAGCGGCCGGCCTCGTAGAGTGTGTAGCCGTCGAGGCCGATGGTGCTCGGCAGGAAGGTGCCGATGAACCGCCCGATGAGGAAGGCGGTCATGATCTTCTGCCAGAAGGGGAAGCGGATGCCCTGGCCGCGCAGCAGCAGGTTCCAGGCGTAGGCCGAGGCGATGACGCCCACGAACTTGACCGCCATGGCCACGAGCGCCCAGGTGATGAAGGTCGTCTGATCGACGGTGCCGATGTAGGCGGCGATGGCCTCGTAGAGCGGCAGGGTGCCCTCGCCCTCCACGGCGATGGGGTGGCGCAGCAGGGCCATGCAGCCGCCCACGGTGAACACGATCTTCGCGAGCAGGTCGGTGTTCTTGCGCATACCGGCGCCGAGGCTCCGGCGACCCATGAAGTAGGCCACAGCGCTGGCGATGAGCAGACCTGCCGACACGAGGCCCATGAGCCCGCCCAGGCTGCCTGCCCAGGAGAAGTACAGCACCACGCTGAAGCAGACGATGGCGACGAGGAGGAGGCCGTAGGCCATGGACAACTCCGGGATCCACAGAAGCGGCGCAGCTAACGCGCCCTCGGGTCCTGCGGGTAGGTAGTGGGCCGTGGAAAAGCGGGAACAGGCCGGCCGCTCGCGTGTCTGCCCTTGGATGTGGCGCCCCCCCATCTTGCTGGCCCTGATGTTGTCGGCCTGCGAGAAGGTCGAACGCTACGATCCCCCTTCCGAGACGGCCTCCACCCGCGGCGCGGCGCTGCTCGGCTCGACCCCGGTGTCCACGGGTCCGCCTGCTGGTCTCGACACGGTTCGACTTCGCCGCATCCCCTTCGTGCAGCAGAAGCCCGACTTCTGCGGCGAGGCCTGCCTGAGCATGTGGCTCCAGAGCCGTGGCCTCGACGTCGATCAGGACGAAGTCTTCGGGCTGACCGGGCTGGACCCGGCGCTGGGTCGCGGTGCCTGGGCCCGGGACATGCGGGTCGCCCTGGAGCGCCTGGGTCTCGACGCCTCCGATGCCTGGACCGAGGTGCCCGCCCGCGACGCCGCCGCCATGGACACGGCCTTCGCCGCACTCCACGCCGACCTGCGCCTCGGCATCCCGAGCATCATCTGCACCCGCTTCGACGGCAGCCCCGAGGCGCCGGAGCACTTTCGCCTGATCACCGGCTACGACGCCCACACCGACGAGGTGATCTTCCACGATCCGGCCGGTGCGAGTGGCGCCGACCAGAGGCTGCAGCGGCGCACCTTGTTGGCCCTGTGGCCGCTGAAGTACGGCGCCGAGACCTGGACCCTCGTCCGCTTTCGCCTCGATGGTGAAGGTCTCACTCTCCCCGCCGAGCTCATCGCCAAGGAGGGGGCGCCCCCCGACGCCGCCGATCTCGCCCAGACCGTGATGCTCATGGAGGAGATGGGCGGAGAGCCGTTCACCATCCTCGTCGAGCCCCCCTACGTGGTGGCTGGCGACGAGCACCCCCGTCAGGTGGCCGCCCGCACCCGCACCACCATCGCCTGGGCCCATGCCGAGCTCCGCAAGCACTTCTTCGCCCGCGACCCCGAGCGCCCTGTCGCCGTGTGGCTGTTTCGCGACGACGAGAGCTACACCCGGCACGTCTTCGACTTCCTGGGACGGCATCCGACCACGCCCTACGGCTTTGCCGACCACCACGGCCTCTACATGAACATCGGCACGGGCGGTGGAACGCTGGTCCACGAGATGGTCCACCCCCTCATGCGGGCCAACTTTCCGGCCTGTCCTCCCTGGTACAACGAGGGTCTGGCCAGCCTGTATGAGCACGTGGGCAAGCGCTACGGCCGCATCTGGGGCCACACCAACTGGCGCCTCGACGGCCTTCAGCAGAGCCTGGCCGCCGACGAGGTTCCGCCCTTCGAAGAGCTCATGGCCCTCGACGTCGCCGGCTTCTACGACGCGGGCAGCTCCGGCCGGAACTACGCCCAGTCCCGCTTCCTGCTCCAGTACCTCCAGGACCACGGCAAGCTGGAGGACTTCCACCGGTTGATCCTGGCCGACGAGGCCGATCCCACCGGGGTGAGCGCCCTTCGGGAGACCGTCGGCGACCTCGACGCCTTCCAGGAGACCTGGGCGGCCTGGGTGGCTGGCCTGTCGCGCTGAGCCTCAGCAGCCCCGACCCTGTGTCAGCCAGGTGGTCCCGAGCGCTCCCTGCTCGCTCATGGTCACCACGTGGTAGCGGGCCCCGTGGGGGGCGTCGGTCACGAAGACCCCGATCTGTGCGGACTGATCGGGAGAGGTGAGCCAGACGCCGGGGCGCAGGGGCGGGGGCTCGGGCCACGTCTCGAGGTCGGCGTCGGGGTAGATGTTGGTGTTGAATTCGAAGCTCGTCTGGCTGGCTCCCTGGTCCACCACGATGCGCTCGTATGAGCTCCACTCGGACCGGTAGCTGCCACGAATCACCGCGCCGTGGTCGCCGAACCACGTCTGCACGGCCTCGGGCGCGGTCTCATCGCTGGCCGCGAGGGCACGGTCCAGGGCGTCCCGACGAGCGGCGGTGGCGTGTGCTTCCCGGCTCCGGGCGGGGGGCAGGGGGCTGGACGTGTAGATGGCGCCGTCTGTCTCACATGGTCCGAGGATGGGCAGGGAGGTCTCTTCGCAGATGTCCATGCAGGTGCCGGCCTCGTAGGCGCTGCGTCCACGCTCGTTGTAGGCCTCGGTGTGGAAGGGGCGAACGAAGGGGCTCCCCACGATGGGCTCTCCCCCGGAGCGCCCGGCCTGCCAGCGGAGCCAGTGGTGTGTCGACAGCTGACCGACCTCGAAGTCGGGGTCGCCGTCATGTTGCGTGAAGCGCCCTTCGGCATCGATGCTGCCGAGGAGCTCGACCCGGTCCACCTCGCATGCGGCCACCAGGACCTCGGACGGGGCGTCGAGGGTGGCGTCGGCTTGCTCGATGCCTGTGGCCGCCAGGATGCGGTCGGTCTGGCGCTGCAGCTCAGGGCTGTCGGGCGCCAGGGCTCGCGCGCGGGTGATCCAGCGGAGAGCCTCGTCGTGATCGCCAGCGGCCGACGCCTGCCGTGCCCGGGCCAACAGCTCGTGCCCCCTGGGCGCGACGGGGTCCAGGAAGTCCCCGTCGACCCAGCCCACGATGGGATGATCGTCTGGCCGCGCCGACACGCTGACCTCGAGCCAGGATCCGTCCTCGTCGAGGATGTCGACGGTGGTGCCGATCCGCAAGACCCCGGACACGGTGGCGCCGGCATGGGGTGCCTGACGCAGGTTGAGCAGGTCGGCCTGCACGAAGACCGGTGCGCTCTGGGCGAGGGCGACGCTGACGAAGAGCGGGAACAGCACGAGACCTCCACGGTGGCCCCTCCTGTCGCAAGGTCCGTGCCGGACTCAGCCAGTGCGTTGTCCCCCGTCCGCAATCAGGGGTCGCACGCCGATCACCAATCGCAGATCTCTGGATCTCTTTTTCGTATTGTGAGGCTTCGACCCGGAGGTCCCCGTGCTGGCCCGTGTGTCTCTCTCGCTCTCGCTCTCGCTCTCGCTCTCGCTCTCCCTCGGTGTGGGATGTGCCCGTACCGTCGACCCGGGTGATCCCGGCACGCCCGACAACGACGCAGGCGACCGGGACGACAGCACCGGCGACGGCGAGGGCTCCAGCACCCTCGATGCCTGGCTCGAGACGGCGGGCTGCACCCACGAAGATCCACCCACCCTGTTCACCGGTGACCTTCGCTACATCGCCAGCAGGGTGCCGGAGGGCGGGAGCTGGGACTACGGCACCGAGGGCGGCCGAGTGGTGCGTGTCGAGGGTGACATCGACTGGGAGGCGGGCGAGCTCTGGAGTCGCATCCACTTCCTCGAGGGGTACACCGTCGTGTACACCGAGGAGTGGATGGACTTCGAGCTCGGCGTGGACGGTGACTACGAAGCCACCATGGACAGGGTCGCCACCATGAAGAACGGCGAGACCTTCGAGGCGAGCCACACAATCCGAAAGGAGGGTTGCTTTCGCTGGGACCAGGCCCTCGATGCCGAGTCGGGGCGCCTCACCGAGACTGTCTCGGAGCTCGTGAGCCCCGATCAGATGAATTGGTCCAGCACCTCCGAGCCATCCGATGGCGAGGGCGAGTACTTCGAGGTCGACTCGGTGAACACGAGCGACTGGCGCACCGAGGAGCACTTCGTGGCCGACGAGCTCGCGACCGAGGTGAGCCCGGACCGCGAGGGGGACTGTGCGCACGAGGCGGACGGGCTCTCGGTCTGTACCGCCACGACCTACTGGGACGACGGTGGCATCGAGTGGTCCACACTCACCACCGAGCTCGAGGGACACAGGACGAGCGAGTGGGAACAGTCCTGGGACGGTGACGAGACACCGGATGCCTGGGGCACCACCTACAAGTCCTACGAGGGCAGCGGCTGGGCGAGCTGGACCACGATCATCTACGGGGAGGATGGTGCAGACGACGTGGAGATCAGCTGTTCTGGTGAGTTCGACGAGAACCACGAGGGCACCTACACCTGCTCTGATGGCTCGGAGGGCACCTTCACGGGGATCGGCCAAGGCTAGGGGTGCCGCTCGACTCCGGGTGTTCGAGCAGACTCCCTCCAGTCCGTGACCCGGCGGCACGCCCATCACCCGACCCTGCGGTTGATCGATCTCGGTGCAGTTCACGTGACAGTGGGCGGTGTTCCAGGCTATACGGGTGACACACGGAGGGAAACACCATGTATACCAAGCACACCATCAGCATCTTGACCACCTGCCTCATCCTGGCTGCTTGTGGCGCCACGGACGCCGGTAGCGACGAGCAGGACGGCTGCGGGGGCGCGGAGGCGGAGGCCGCCACCGACGCCGACGCCGA
>JAERSX010000639.1 GCA_016845285.1 Deltaproteobacteria bacterium
GAATGAGGCTGCGACCCAGTCTGTGCGCACCTTGCCACTCACGAGAGCATCGTCGTCGTAGCCACCGATCTCGAGGCGACCGAGACCGTAGTAGTCGTCCCAGGTGTGGCCATCGTCGAAGGCGGTCATGTTGAACATGCGAATCGGCTCGGCGTCGTCGTTGTAGTACCAGCCGTAGCCGAGGGGGTAGAGGCCCGAGTAGTAGTCGCCTTCGTAGCCCTCGTCGTCTTCGCCACCGTCGTACCAGGTGACGGAGATGAGCAGACCCGAGGCTGTGTAGAGGACGCTCTCGTCGCGGTCGACCTCGCCTGAGAGCTCGTCCTCGAGATCGCCGCAGTCCATGTCGGCGTTGGTGAGCAGCAGGGTGCCGCTGCCGTAGCCCTCGTCGGGGTCGGACCACTCCGACTCCATCCACAGCGAGGATGTGGCACTGCCCAGGCTGAAGGGCGCCCCGCCTCGCGCACGCATGGAGTTGCCGAACCAGCCGCAGCCGGAGACCACCGCCGAAGCGAGGACGATGAGGCGTGCAGCGCTACCAGCCACTGTCTTCCCCGTCGTCGTCGTCGTCGTAGTAGTAGTAGCCACCGTACTCTTGGACCTGACCACAGTTCTCGGCGGTGAAGGCGCCGTCTGCGAGATCGGAGTCGAAGCGGCCACTGACCTCGTCATCATCGTGGCTGCTGATCACCCCGAAGCCCTGGCCGGCGCCCATGGGTGTCCAGAGCATGCCGTCGCCAAAGGGAAGGATGCCCAGCCGGCGCTCCTCCTGACCCTCGTCGCTGTAGGCGTAGGAGTAGCCGTAGCCACCGCTTGCATAGGTGCCCTCGAAGCCGGCGTTGTCGTCATCCCAGTGCCACCAGGACCACAGCATCAGCAGGCCACTGCCTTCGTTGATGAAGGAGTCGTCGTCCGAGAGCCAGTAGTAGCTGCCGAGCTGCTCTAGAAGATCGTCGCAGTCGAGCTCGTCGTCGGTCATCACCAAGAAGGCGGTGCCGTAGCCCTCGTCGCCGTCACCACCGCTGTAGTCCACCCACAGGGCGCTCTGGATCTTTCCGATCTCGATGGGCAGGTAGCCGGGATCCTTGATCTTCACCCAGTTCGTGGCCCAGCTTGCGCAGCCGATGAGCGCGAGCAGCGGCACGAGGTGACCGGTTCGGGGCAGCCGGATCATCCGGTGTCCCCCCAGTCGTCGTCATCGTCGTCATCGTCATCGCCATCGTCGTAGTAGTCGCTTTCCTCGCCGCAGTTCTCGGCGCTGAAGCCGGCCTTGAACATGGGCGTCTGGAGCTTGCCCTTGACCACGTCGGAGTCGTGGCTCAGCACCTTGGCGCTGCCCTTGGCGTAGTAGCTCTCCACGTAGATGCCTTCTCCGAAGACAGCGCCGTACCAGTAGCGAGAGCCGCTGACCTCGTCGATGTAGGCGTGGTGGTCGACGCCCATCCAGTAGTCGCCCTCGAAGCCCCAGTCGTCTACGTCGCCTTCGCCGTAGGCGCTGTAGCGCAGGCTGGCGACGATGCCGCTGGAGTCCCACACTGCGCCGTCCTCGTCGATGAAGTCTCCGTCGGCGAGGTCGTCGCAGTCCATGCTGTCGTCGATGAGGAGGAGCTGGGCTCGGCCGTAGATGCTGTCTTCGTCGTCGTAGCTCTCTTCGCTGACGTTCTCGATCCAGAGGGCGCTCTCCACCTTGCCGAGGTCGAAGGGCACCCCTGCACGGCTCTTCATCCAGTTCCCGCCGGTGAACATGCCGCAACCCGTGCTCAGGCATGCCCCCAGGCACAGCAGGAACCCGTGGACCAGCGAGGCCGAGGGGACGATCCGAGGACGCATCATGAGTTGGTTGGTACCACGGCGGTGCGCGTTCTGGCCAGCGATGCGTTCAGGGCACGTAGCCGAGGGCGCGAAGACGCTCGAGCTGGTCCTGGTCGAGGGCCGGGGGTGGCACGCTGACCCGCTCTACGACGAGGTCTCCTGCCGCCTGTAGTGTCTCGGGCACCGGGGCCGCGGCCAGCTCCTCCGGGTCGAGGTGGAGGTCGTGGTACACGGGCTCGGCACCGTCGTGGCTGAGGAGCTTGGCGCCATCGAGGCGCAGTGCGGCGCCTTGTCTGTTGCCGCGGCGCTGATCCGGGGCCTTGCCCAGGTGCGTGAACATCCCGATCTGTCGTGCCTGCTGGCCGGTGGTGCTGGCCCAGACCTCTCGCACCGGGCTGGGGGTGGCACCGTCGTCGAGGCCTGCCGCGGCCAGCAGCAGGGGGCCGACCTGGGCGATGCTGACCAGCCCGTTCTCCGTGCAGCCCGCGCTCAGCTCTCCGGGCCAACGCACGATCAGTGGGACGTGCAGCGACGGCTCCCAGAGCCGAGCTCCGTGGTTGAAGTAGTACTCGTGCTCGTCGAGGCTCTCGCCATGGTCGGCGGCCACCACGACCACCGCTTCGGGACCGACCGCCGCCAGGACCTGGCTCACGAGCTCGTCCACCCAGCGAGTCTCGGCTCGGTAGAGCAGCTTCTGGCTCTCGACCCGTCCCCGCTCCACCATCTCGAAGAGGCCCATGCCCCTGGCCTTGGCGTCCCACTCGAGGTTGTCGCGGCGCCGGGCGTCGGCGAGTGCGGCCTCGTCGGGACGGAAAGAGGCCGGAGGCCGGTAGGGAGCGTGGGCGTCGTAGAGGTGGATCCACAAGAACGCGGGGCGATCTTCTGCGCCGATCCAGCGAAGGGCGCGCTCCACGACCTCGTCGCCGCGACGCGCCACCGGTCGACCCTTGCCCAGCAGCAAGGGCAGAGCGGGTGACCAGGCGTGGCGCTGCCGAGCGCCCCAGCGATCGTCGTAGTGCTGGAAGCCGGCCGACAAGCCTGTGGTGCGGTCGAGCA
>JAERSX010000640.1 GCA_016845285.1 Deltaproteobacteria bacterium
CCGTCGTCCTTCCACAGTCCATCCTCCAGGAGTGCCCATCATGAACCGCACCGTCCCTGCCCTCGCCCTCGGCCTGGGGCTCGGCGTGAGCGCTGTCCTCCTGCCACAGCACCTCGGCGGCGCCGCCGTCGCAGCTCCCCCCGCGCCGGCCGTCCCCGCCCTCAGCTACGACCCCTCGGTGTCGCTGGCCCCCCTGGTCGAAGCTCACGGCGCCGCCGTGGTCAACCTGGAGGTGGCCCAGAAGGTGGAGATGTTCGAAGGCGGCCATCCCCTGGCACCCTTCGGCTTCCAGATGCCCGAGGGCGACGAGGAAGGCTTCCGCATGCAGCGTGGCGCGGGATCTGGCTTCCTCATCAGCCCCGACGGCTACATCCTCACCAACAACCACGTCATCGACGAGGCCGACGAGGTGATCGTGCGCCTGGGCGACGAGCGGGAGCTCCAGGCCAAGGTGGTGGGCAGCGACCCGCGCACCGATGTCGCGCTGGTGAAGGTGCAGACCGACACACCCCTTCCCTTCGTGGAGCTGGGCGTGTCCGGGGACATGAAGGTGGGCGACTGGGTGGTGGCCATCGGCAACCCCTTCGGCCTCAGCAACACCGTCACCGCCGGCATCATCTCCGCCAAGGGCCGCATCATCGGCGCCGGCCCCTACGACGACTTCATCCAGACCGACGCCTCCATCAACCCGGGCAACTCGGGCGGCCCCCTCTTCAACCTGGCGGGTCAGGTGGTGGGCATCAACACGGCGATCAACCCCTACGGGCAGGGCATCGGGTTCGCCGTGCCCATAGATCAGATCGCCGAGATCCTCGACGAGCTCAAGAGCGAGGGGCGGGTGGCCCGAGGCTGGATCGGCGTGGGGCTGCAAGACCTCGACCCGGTGCTCCAGCAGCGGCTCCAGGCCGATCGTGGCGTGGTGATCAGCCAGGTCTACGCGGGCACGCCGGCCCACTCTGCCGGCCTGGAAGCTGGCGACGTGGTCTTCGAGCTCGACGGCAGCGACGTCGAGGAGAGCGGCGCCCTGGTGCGGGCCGTGGGCTCCCACAAGCCGGGCGAGACCATCAAGCTGGGGCTCTTCCGGGACGGTAAGCAGAAGCAGATCGCCGTCAAGCTCGGCGAGCGGCCCGAGGAGGGCAGCATCCGCGGCCAGCGCTGGCAGCCTGAGACAGGTGACGACGAGGCAGAGGCCGCACGTGAGCCCGCCTGGGGCTTCACCGTGCGCGAGATGGGCGGCAAGGGCCTCGTGGTCACCGAGGTGGCCCCCGACAGCCCAGCGACGGGCAAGCTGCACCCCGGAGATGTGGTGCTGGAGGCCAACCGCCGCACCCTGAAGTCGGGCCGAGATCTCGCCGGCGTGCTGGGCGAGGCCGCAGACGGGGTGCTGCTCGTGGTGCGCCGTGGAGAGGCCGAGCTCCTCGTCACCCTGGAGGCGCCGGCGAAGCCCTGACGGTGCGGTGCCGACCGACAGGGCGACACTAGCAGGCGCAGTCGCCACGCGATACGCGCGGCGGCATGTGGGATCAGCTCCGGGCCCTGCTCATCGGCATCCACCTCGTGGCGGTGGTCGCCATGGCCGTCCCCGCACCGGTGGAGGTCAACCGCGTCGACGTCGACGATCCCATGGTGATCGAGGGCATGACGCCGCTGCACCAGGCGGCCACGACCATGGGCTACAGCGGCGACGCCCGCACCCTCCGCGTGGCGCTGTTCGACCTCGGAAAGACGATCATCGCCGTGCGGACCGCTGTCCTGCAGCCCTTCGTGCCCTACTACAAGTACGCCGGCACCAAGCAGAGCTGGCGCATGTTCGGAAGCGTGCCCACCAAGCCGGCCCGGGTGGAGATCCGCATCGACCACGGCGACGGCGAGGTCGTCCCCTTGTTCTACGCGCGGCATCCCGAGCATCGCTGGCGTGCCCAGCAGTTCGACCAGGAGCGCTTCCGGGCGTTCATGAACGACTTCTCCTGGCGTCGCGACAAGCGGGCCTGGCGGTTCTTCGGCGACTGGGTCGCGCGCCAGGCGGCCGCCGACTTCCCCGAGGCCAACCGCATCCACCTGCGCGTTCGCTACCGGCCCGTGCCCCGCCCCGATGAGCTGCGCGCCACGGGCCACATCGTCGATGGCGAGACCTTCTGGGGCGCCAGCCGGGCTCTCGCGGACTTCCGATGACGCAGATCTCCTCGCTGTGGTCGAGATGGGTGGGCATGTGGGCCCACCGCGAGGCCGGCACAGTGCTGGCGCTGGCACGCATCCTGTGCGGGCTCATCATCCTGTGGACACTCGGCGACATGCTGCGCACCGACACGGTGATGGCGACCTGGGTGCACGTCGATCACGGCGGCATGAAGCCACTCGCCAGCAAGCAGTGGCTGCTCACGGCCATGGGCGGCACAACGCCCGGTGTGGTCTACACCCTCATGGCCCTCGCCATGGGCGCGGGCGCCGTGCTGGTGCTCGGTCTTCCATGGCTCACCCAGCCCGCCGCGCTCCTCGCCAACCAGACCTGCATGGCGCTGTTCAGCATCCACAGCGACGCCGGCGGCGGCCACGATCGCCTCATCGTCAACCTGCTCTGGCTGCTGGTCTTCGCCCGCTCCGCACAGACGCTGTCGGTCTCGGCCCGCTGGCGCACCGGGCGCTGGCTCGACCCCACCGCCGTGCCCGCCTGGCCTCGCTACCTGATGGTGGTGCAGCTCTGCCTGGTCTATGGCGCGACCGGGCTCCAGAAGCTCGGCGCCGAGTGGTTCCCCTGGGGCGGCCTCGACGCCGTCTACCGGAGCCTGCTCCTGCCGAGCTGGTACCGCCTCGAGCTGGCCTGGATCGCGTGGGTCTACCCCCTGACACAGCTGGCCACCTTCGTGAGCTGGTGGTGGGAGACCACCTTTCCGGTGATCCTGCTCACGTTCTGGTGGCGCCGAACCCGCACCCGTTCAGGACGGGCACGCGCCCTGTCCAACCGCCTCGATCTCCGCGTGATCTACGGGCTCATCGGCCTCATCATGCACGGCATCCTGCAGGTGGCCATGAACCTGGGGCCCTTCAGCGCCATCACGCTCACCTTCTACGTGGCCCTCTGGCATCCCGACGAGTGGGCCCGCCTCGGGCGACGCCTGAGGAGGCTCGGAGAGACCGGCTGACTCAGCCGCCGACGAGCTGGTAGATCCCGCCCTTGCCGTAGTCGGCCACGTACAGCTCACCCGAGGCGTCGATGCCGGAGGTTGCGGGCAAGATGGGGAAGCGACCCAGCGCCGTCGCCTCCACGAGGGGGGTGCGGGGTCCGACGGTCTCGGGAAGGTCGATGGCCCAGAGCCGACCCGTGGCGAAGGCACCGAAGATGGAGCGGCCCCGCAGGCTCGGGAGGCTGGCCCCGCCGTAGACGTAGCCCCCCGTGATCGACTGTCCGTCCTTCCGCCCGTACTCGTAGATGGGCTCGACCAGGCCGAGCTCTTCGGCCTCGGGGCAGGAATCGACGCTGGCGGGGAA